>JAFNZX010000211.1 GCA_017382615.1 Clostridia bacterium
AATCATCAAAAATCCATACTACCCGGACGGCACCGTTCTCGTTTTGTTTTTCTTTTCCAAAATGCCCATTGACGTGGATGGTCCGATCAAGCCGATCTCTACAGGTCAGCGACCCCGCAGTTTGGGGGCTGATGTATTTCGGCAAATCCTGTGCCGATGAAAAATTTCGGGAAAAGCGCGACATGCAATAATCGCGCACACTTTTGAAAAAGTGTTGAAAAATCGCACGATCTTTGATATAATACCTATTGGAATCAATCATCAATTGCAAGAAAGGGAGAGAATTATGACAAAAAAGCGCAGATTGCTATCGTTTATCCTTGCATTGACCATGCTGCTGTTGCCGTTGCTTGCATCGTGCAATACGCAGACAGAACCCCCGTCATCAGAGACAACGGGGCAAGAAGAGCCGACTGAACAAGTGACGGAGGAATACACCCTGCCGCTTGAGAACGGCTACAATCAGCTCACCATCTACTTCAACCACAAAGACACGTACGAGAATTGCGACGTGTGGATCTGGTGGGGTGACGTTGCGGGCAAGGGCTATATCCTGCACGAGTGCACCTACGGTGCAAAGGCAGTCATCAACGTGCCCGAGGGAATAGAAGAGGTCGGATTTATCGTCCGCAAGAATTGCTCGGACCCGGGGGGGACGTCGTGGGGCAGCGCCACAAAGGACTTTGAGGCGGATCGCTTTGTCGCCATTGAGGGCAAAGAGACGGTCATTTACTTAAAGTCGGGCGTTGAAGAGCAATTTACAAGCAATGATGGAGGAAAAACTCTCGAAATGATCAATAAATTTACACTTGCAACCATTGCGGATGAGTTTACTCTCGCATACAAGGTAACGCCCAAGGTCAAGCTCGACAGCCTTGACCAGGTCAAGGTCTACCAAGGGGACAGACAGCTGGAGGTCAAGAGCCTCTCAAGTCTGGGCAAATCTCAGGCAACGGGGCAGATTGAGGTTGCCGAGGCACTCGACCTCTCCTTGACCTATACCGTAGAGATTCAGGGCTTTGGCAGTAAGGTTGCCATTCCTCTTGAAATCTTTGACAGCACCTATTTCGCAGAAAACTATCATTACGATGGGGACGACCTGGGCGCTGTGATAGATGGTGACAACACCACCTTCAAGGTCTGGGCACCCACGGCATCCGCAGTTGTGCTCAATCTATTTGAAAAGGGCGACGGCGTGAACGCATACAAGTCGGTTGAGATGGTTAGAGGCGACAAAGGCGTGTGGTCGCACACCGAAGAATGCGGACACGGCACGTATTATACCTACACGGTCACGACTGCTGTGGGCACGCAGGAGGCAACCGATCCCTACGGTAAGGCAGCGGGGGTCAACGGAAACCGCACCATGGTGGTTGATCTTTCGCTGACAGACCCCGAGGGCTTTGCAGACTCCTATCTGTCCGATCCCATCGAGAACTATTCCGACGCAATTATCTGGGAAGTGCACGTCAGAGACTTCTCCAACAAGATCGCGGATGCGCAATACAAGGGCAAATACCTTGCATTTACCGAGACAGGGCTCAAAAACGAGCACGGCGAGGCGGTCGGCATCGACTATCTTGTGCAGCTTGGCATCACACACGTGCATCTGCTTCCCGTATACGACTATGCAACGGTTGACGAAAGCAATCCGGATGCCGAGTTCAACTGGGGCTACGATCCCAAAAACTACAACGTGCCCGAGGGCAGCTATTCCACCGACCCCGTCAACGGTGCTGTGAGAATCAACGAGTATAAGCAGATGGTCGCAGCCCTGCACGAGGCGGGCATCGGTGTGATTATGGACGTGGTTTACAATCACACCTACGACGCTAACAGCTCGTTTAACAGAATCGTTCCTTACTATTATTACAGATATACCTCGTCCGGTGCAAACTCCTCCGCCAGCGGATGCGGCAACGATACGGCATCCGAGCGGTACATGTACGGTAAGTTCATGGTGGACTCCACCGCATACTGGGTAGAGGAATATCACCTGGACGGTCTGCGCTTTGACTTGATGGGTCTGCATGACGTAGAGACCATGCAAGAGGTGGAAAGCGCGGTGCACGCCATCAACCCGCACGCGATCATTTACGGTGAGGGATGGACCATGGGTGCCACCATTGACGGCAGTGCACAGGCAAATCAGGGCAATATCAGCAAGGTAACTGCGACGGGTGACGCCATTGGCTCGATTGCCGTCTTCAACGACGTCATGCGTGACGGACTCAAGGGCAGCGTGTTTGAGAAAACGGGCAAGGGCTTTATCAACGGTGCGCCCAACAGCGCAAATATCTTGAAGGTCATGTTCAGTGTCAAGGGCGGAGAAGGCGTCGGTCAGGGCTGGTCTGTCAAGGATGCCATGATTATCAACTACATGAGCGCGCACGATAACAACACGCTTTGGGATAAGCTGCTGCTTTCCAACCCCAATGCAAGCGACGATGACCGCAATAAGATGAACAATCTCGGTGCGACAATCATTATGACCGCAAAGGGCACACCCTTCTGGCAGGCGGGCGAGGAAATGTTGCGCACCAAGAACGGTGACGAAAACAGCTATAAATCCGGCGACGAGATCAACAATATCGACTGGTCTGTGCTCAAGCCCGGCAATCGCGAATACGAGACCATGCAGTATTACAAGGGCTTGATCGAAATGCGCAAGGCATTCCCGATTTTCTCGGATGCCGATACCGTCATCACCCATGAGGAGCTTTACAGCGGACTTGTGGCGGTCACGTATGACAACGGCAACGGCGGACAGGCAATCGTGCTGATCAACCCGCACAATCAGAGCCTGCCTTATACGTTAGAGGGCGCGTGGCATCTGGTCTGCGACGGCATGAACGCAGGCAGCACGGCACTCTCGCAGGACAGCGGCAGCGTGACTGTGGACGGCATTTCTGTCAGAGTCTACGTAAACGACGCACTTATGCAATAAAACAATGAGTATCCCCGCCGTTTTTCGGTGGGGATACTGATAAAGGGGAGTTTATGAAACAACTATTGAAAACCATTGCTTTGATGATGACACCGCTGATGCTTGCAGCACCGCTTGCTTCATGCAGCCAAGCAAAAAGTGTGGACTGGACGCCCAACAAGATCAAAACCGACGCAAGCTCTCAAAGCCTCTACGTCAAAAAGGTGGAAAACATGCCAAAGGATTTCATTCTCGGCATGGATGCGTCTTGCGTGCCATCCCTGGAGGCGGGCGGGGTCAGGTATTATGACCACGAGGGTAACGAGCAGGACGTGTACAAAATTCTTGCGCAAAACGGCATCAACTACATTCGCGTGCGCATCTGGAATGATCCTTATGACAAAAACGGCAACGGATATGGCGGCGGCAACTGCGATCTTGAAAACGCAATCGAGATCGGAAAGCGCGCAACTGCCAACGGCATGAAGCTGCTGGTCAATTTCCATTACAGCGATTTTTGGGCAGATCCCGCCAAGCAAATGGCACCCAAGGCATGGAAAGACATGGATATTGACACCAAATCACAGGCACTATACGAGTACACCAAGAGTTGTCTTGAGCAGCTGAGAGATGCAGGTGTGGAGATCGGCATGGTGCAGGTCGGCAACGAGACAAACGGTGCGATGTGCGGTGAGGACGCAAGCGCGCTGGGTGGTTGGAAAAAGATCACGCAGCTGATGTCCGCAGGATCAAAGGCTGTGCGCGAGGTGTGTCCGGACGCGCTGGTCGTCATACACTTTGCCAACCCCGAAAAAGTGACCAACTACGAAAGCTACGGCAAAAACCTGGACTATTACGGGGTGGATTACGACGTGTTCGCATCCTCCTATTATCCGTTCTGGCACGGCACGCTGGAGAATCTTTCCTCGGTGCTTGGCGATATTGCCGCCAAGTATGAAAAACGCATCATGGTAGCTGAAACCTCTTACGCCTATACCGCAGAGGATTCCGATTTTTACGGAAACACCATAGGGCAGGACGGCGGCATCGTCAAGGATTACCCGTTTACAGAGCAGGGGCAGGCAAATCTTGTGCGTGACGTGGTTGAGACCGTGGTCAATATCGAGGGCGGCATCGGTGTGTTCTATTGGGAAGGCACGTGGATTGCAGCGGGCGGTGAGAGCTATGAGGAAAATCTTGCGCTGTGGGAAAAGAACGGCTCGGGCTGGGCAAGCTCTTACGCAGCTGAATACGACCCGGACGATGCGGGCAAATGGTACGGTGGCTGTGCTGTCGACAATCAGGCGTTTTTCGATGCGAACGGCAAAGCGTTGGAATCTCTCAAGGTCTTTGCGCTGCTCAGAGAAGGCAACGTGGTCGTAAACCGCGCGGACGCTATAGAGGACACCAACCTTGTCTGTGATCTCAACGGAGAGATCGTGCTGCCGACCACGGTGCATGCCGTTATGCTTGACAATTCCAAGCAGGAAATCCCTGTGGAATGGCAGGACGTGGACGTGGAGGCCATGAAGGCGGGCGGCGTTGCCAAGTATACAATAGAGGGAAGCGCGGGCGGCATGCAGGCACTTTGCTATATTTCCATGGTGGAATACAACTATCTTGAAAACTGGAGCTTTGAACAGGGGAATACCGGCTGGACGGCAAAAGCAGAGAAGAGCTTTGACGAGCTGTTTGTCGAGGATAAGGTCACGGATTCTCTGACAGGCAACAAGCATTACCACTTCTGGGGCGCGGGACAGGACGTTGTGGAGTTTACGCTGGAGCAGACGGTTGCATCCATCAAGAGCGGCAAATACAAGTATTCCATCTCAATCATGGGCGGAGACGGTGGCGAGACCGAGATTTATGCGTACGTCAAGATCAACGGTGAAATCGTGCAGACTGCGCCCACCCAAATCACGGTATATAACGAATGGCATACCGCAACGGTAGAAAATATTGTGCTTGCCGAGGGCGACGTGCTGACTGTCGGCATTTACGTCAAGTGCTCGGGACCGAATGCCTGGGGTAAGATTGACGACGCACTTCTGAACTCGGTCAAATAATAGGGGAAGGCTTATGAAAACAAACAGAATAACCAAAATATTTTGCTTTTTGATGGTGATCATGATGATTGAGGCAAGTGTGGTCGGCTGTAGCAAGAAAGCCGCGCCCGATCCCGTGGACGATAACTACAGAACCTTTTATCAGGTCTTTGTCGGTTCTTTTTCCGACTCGAACAACGACGGCATCGGGGATATCCGCGGTGTGATCGAACGCTTTGACTATCTCAACGACGGAAACGTCAACTCCGAGGACAGCCTTGGCGTGCAGGGCATATGGCTCTCGCCCATTTTCTCCTCGCCCTCGTATCACAAGTACGATGCTACCGATTACTATAAAATCGACTGGCGATTCGGCACCGAGGACGATCTGCGCGAGCTGGTTGCGCTGTGCAACGAGCGAAACGTCAAGCTGATTCTTGACCTGGTCATCAACCATACCTCCTCGGGGCACGAATGGTTTGTCAAGTTCAAGCAAGCGCGTATGGAAGGGGACACCTCCAGCGAATATTACGATTATTATTCCTGCGTCACGACTGCTCAAAAGGTGGGCGGCGTGACCTATCAGAAAATCGCGGGCGTGGATTGCTGGTATGAGTGCAATTTCTCGGGAGATATGCCCGAGCTCAACTTCGATAACCCCGTAGTAAGAGAAAAAATGCTTGACGTTGCAAAGTATTACATTGACCTTGGCGTGCACGGCTTTCGGTTTGATGCGATCAAGTATATTTATTTCGGTGATACCGCCAAGAGTGCCGCATTCTGGGAATGGTATATGCAAGAGCTGCGCGCGTATGATCCCGATATCTATTGCGTGGGCGAATGCTGGTCGGGCGAGACCGAGATTCTGGACTACTACGGTGCGATGAACTGCTTCAATTTTGCCATGGCGCAGGCAGAGGGCACGGTTGCTTCCGCTGCCAAGGGCTTCTCGATCTCCAAATATACGAGCTACGTGGAAGCATATCAGAAAAAGGTGCAGGCAAAGAATTCGGACGGTATGGTTATCGGATTCTTGTCCAACCACGATATGGACAGAATTGCGGGCAATTTCGTCACGGACGGCAACATGCGCATGGCGGCAAATCTCTATCTTTTGTGCACGGGCTCTCCCGTGATCTATTACGGTGAGGAGATCGGTATGCGTGGCTCGCGCGGAAGTGCAAACACCGACGCCAACCGCAGACTTGCCATGCTTTGGGGAGACGGGGACCTGGTCAAAAATCCCGTGGGATCCAATTACCCCGAAGCAAATCAGATCAAAACCACGGTTGCGGAGCAAGCAGAAGACGAGCAAAGTCTGCTCAATTACTACCGTCGCTTGCTGAGCGTGCGCCACTCTTATCCCGCCATTGCAAGAGGACAATACACGTCTCTTACCACCAATGAAAAGAATTTCGGCGGATTCTTGGTGACTTACCGGGATGAGCAGCTGCTGATTCTGCACAACACCTCCAACGAGGAGATCAGCTTTGATCTCTCCAAGATCAAGGAGTTGGAGGGCGTTGAGATCGAAAAGCTCTGCGAAAGCATCGGCATGGGACAAGCCAAGCTGAAGGGAACGGTGCTTACGCTGGGGGCACAGACAAGTGCGATCGTTGAATGATTGTCCCGAAGTTTAGTCGGCTAAAATGATTTTAACAAAGTGTCAAAATTTCCCCAAGGTTATTGTTGACAATGCCTAAAAAGCAAAAAAATCGTTAATCATATTGACAAAAATTCATAAAACGATTATAATATCAGTGTGCGAAAATGCGCAAAATAAAAAATTTCACGGAGGATTGCTTATGAAAATGAGTAAAATCTTGTCTCTTGTCATAGTTGCCATCATGATGATGACGGCACTGGTGGCTTGTAAGACTCCCGAGGCAAATCCTGCCGAGGGTCTTGAAGGCACTTATGACATCACCATGTGGGTTTCCGAGAAGGAAGGCGTTGCTGATCAGTTCAAGGCTCAGATCGCTAAGTTCATGGAAAAGAACCCCGGCGTTGTAATCAACGCTTCCATCGAGGGTGTTACCGAAGCTGATGCCGGCTCCAAGGTCGTTGCTGACGTTGCTTCCGCACCTGACATCTACTGCTTCGCGCAGGACCAGCTTGCTCGTCTGGTTCAGGCTGCTGCTCTCGCTGCTCCCGGTAAGGCTGCTGCAGAGGCTATCAAGGCTAACAACGACGCAGGCTCCGTTGCAGCTGCTTCCGTGGCTGGTACCATCTATGCGTACCCCATGACCAGCGATAACGGCTACTATATGTACTACGATAAGAGCATCGTAACCGATCCCGAGAACCTCGAGGCTATCATCTCTGCTTGCGAGGCTAACAACGTAAAGATCCGTTTCGCTCTTGAAAACGCTTGGTACACCGCTTCCTTCTTCTTCGCAACCGGTTGCACCTCCAACTGGACCATGAACGAAGCAGGCGAGTTCATCGCTATTGATGACGACTTCAACTCTGAAAAGGGTATGATCGCTATGAAGGGTATGCAGATGCTGGCTCAGTCTTCCGCATACGACTCCAACGCTGACATTTTCACCGATGCAGGCGTTGTTGTAACCGGTATCTGGAACGCACAGGCTGCTGCTGATCACTTCGGTGAGAACCTCGGTGCAACCGACCTGCCTTCCTTCACCGTTGACGGCAAGTCCTACCACCTCGGCTCTTACTCCGGTAACAAGCTGATGGGTGTTAAGCCTCAGACCGACGCTAAGAAGGCAGCTGTTCTGTCTCTGCTCGCTCAGTACCTGACCGGTGAAGAGTGCCAGGCAGAAAGATTTGCAAGCTTCGAGTGGGGCCCCTCCAACAAGGTAGCTCAGGCTTCCGAGGCAGTTCAGGCTAACGCTTCTCTTGCAGCTCTTGCAAAGCAGAACGAGTTCGCAGTTCCTCAGGGCCAGATCGGCGGCGCTTGGTGGGATATCGCAAAGGTTCTGGGTGCTGACGCTAAGGCAGCAACCTCCGATGCAGACCTTCAGACAGCTCTGGACAACTACGACGCAGCTATCAGCTCTTGGCTGGAGATTCCTCCGGAAAAGAGATATGCATGGACCGTTATCGGTTCCGTTGGTAACACCAACTGGGATACCGACTTCACCATGACCGAGGATCCCGCAGGCACTTGGACCTCTGTTGTCATCGAAATGACTGCAGGTCAGGAGTTCAAGGTTCGTCAGGGTCTCTCTTGGGATAACAACTACGGTGTAAACGGCGAATCTAACGGTGCTAACATTGTTGTTGAGGCTGACGGCAAGTACCAGGTTAAGCTGGTAATCGGTGACACCGTTACCATCGAGCTGGTTCCCGCACAGTAATTTAAGTTAAATACTTATCGATATGATCGGGTGAGCCCTTAGTGGCTCACCCGCCTTCGAAAAAAGGCATTGTTAGCCGACATACAAGGAAGACAGTTGTCTTGTGTTTCGACTCACAATGCCTTTCATCTTAAATAAGGAGGGTTTGTGCGTTTTCTATGAAAAGACTAAACGATCTGGAATATTTAAAGCTGAATAAGTTTCAAGCCTTTTGGTATAATCTGCTGATGTTTATCTGCGCGATCCCCGTTTGGTTCAAGAACGTTGGACTGGGGATTTGGAGATTTATCAAGTCCTGCGGGATTACCGTAAAAAACGAAGTACTGGATATCGGAACAACCTTTGCCAAAGGCAACTGGGCTGTCAAGCTGTCCTTCTTCCTGTTAGGCTTTGGCAACCTTTATTACGGACAGGTGATGCGCGGCATCATGTTCCTTGCCTTTGAACTGATCTTTTTCGCATATATGTTCGTCCCCAGCGGCGGCTTGTATTGGCTTGGCAAATGCAATTGGTTTGTCAAGGGTGCAACGGTCGGTACCGTGCAGGGTGGATTTGAATATGATCCCATTTACGACACCGACGTATGGGTAGCGGGTGACGACTCTGTCAAGGTACTTTTGTACGCACTTCTGACCGTGATTTTCATTGTAGCTTTCGTCGTGACCTGGAGAATGCAGGTCAAGCAGTGCCGCATTTGCATGGACATCCGTGCAAAGGGCAAAAAGATCAAGAGCGGCAAGGATGACTTGAAGTCTCTTCTTGACGACCAGTTCCACAAAACGCTGCTTGCGCTGCCTTTGACAGGTATCATCGCGTTTACCATTCTCCCCATCATTTTCATGGTGCTGATTGCGTTTACCAGCTACGACGCTGCACACGATGGCTATTCCAATCTGTTCTCCTGGGTCGGATTCGAGCATTTCAACGAAATCTTCGACTTTGGCGGCGGCGGACTTGGTCTGACCTTCGGTGAGATTCTGGCATGGACGCTGATGTGGGCGTTCTTTGCAACCTTTACCAACTATTTCCTTGGCATGTTCGTGGCAATCATGATCAACAAGAAGGGAATCAAGATCAAGAAGTTCTGGAGAACCGTGCTTGTCATGACCATTGCAATCCCGCAGTTTGTCTCACTTTTGTACGTCTCCAAGCTGTTTGACTCCTCGGGTCTGATCGGCAGAGTACTGGGGCAGATTCCGTTCATCAGCAATTATCTGACCACCAATCACTTTATCTCTCTGTGGGATTCGCCCATCGTAGCAAAGATTCTGTTGATCGTCATCAATATCTGGGTAGGTATTCCGTATATCATGCTCATGGCAACGGGTATTCTGATGAACATTCCGCAGGACCTTTACGAATCCGCCAAGATCGACGGTGCAAGCTCCACGCAGCAGTTTACCAAAATCACGCTTCCTTACATGCTGTTCGTCACGGGTCCCTACCTGCTGACAAGCTTTGTCGGAAACCTCAATAACTTTAACGTCATCTATCTGCTCTCGGGCGGTAACCCGATCAAGGGAACTGCAGGCGGCGCATCGGTGGGTCATACCGACCTTTTGATCACATGGCTGTTCAAGATGACACTCGGAAGTACTGAAAGTAAATATTACCTGGCGTCCATCGTCGGTATATTGATCTTCTTGGTCGTTGCGGTGCTTTCGCTTATCGTCTACAACGTCATTCCTTCAACCAAGAACGAGGAGGACTATAAGTGATGAAAAAGAATGATAACAATGCATTAAGAAAGAAGAGCCTGAGCATCAAAGCAAGCAGACGCATCAGCAATGCAATCATTTACGTGCTGCTTGTCGCGATAACCATCGTCTGGCTTTTCCCGTTCGTGGGAATTTTGCTTGAATCCTTCAAGACCGAAACCAAGATGCAGACCGCGTATCTGTTTCCCAAGGAATTTGGATTTGATCATTACGTCAGATTGTTCAAAGAGACCGATTTTTTGAAATGGTTTATCAATACCGCCATCATGGGCGTTGCCACCTCGGTGCTGCAAACCGTGTTCATTCTTTCCATGAGCTACGTGCTCTCGCGTCTGCGCTTCAAGGGAAGAAAGGGACTGATGAACTTCATGCTCATTCTGGGCATGTTCCCGGGTTTTTTGACCATGATTCTGATCTACAAGGTGTTCTCGGACGTCGGCTTGACCATGCAAATGGCACCGCTTGGGCTGATCATCGTCTACTGCGCGAGCAGCGGTATGGGATATTACGTATCCAAGGGCTTCTTTGATACCATTCCCAAGAGCCTTGACGAGGCAGCAAGAGTGGACGGCGCCACCCGCTTCCAGGTCTTCTATAAGGTAATCATGCCGCTCTCCAAGCCAATCGTCATTTACACGATCCTGATGGGCTTTATGGCACCCTGGGGAGACTTTATGCTGGCAAGCTACCTCATTCACGAAAACAGCCAGGGAATGAGCGTGGCAGTCGGTATGTTCGAGTGGCTCTCAAGAACGAATCTGAACACTTATTACACCATGTTCTGTGCCGCGGGCGTTATCGTGGCAATTCCGGTTGTGGCAGTCTTCCTCGCGTTGCAGAAGTACTACGTGGAAGGTGTCACCGGCGGAGCAGTGAAAGGTTAATTGGAGGAAAATATGGCAAGTGTAAAGTTAACTAACGTAAAGAAAATATACGGCAAAGATACGGTTGCGGTTCAGGATTTCAACCTGGATATTGCAGATAAGGAGTTTATCGTATTCGTAGGCCCTTCGGGCTGCGGGAAATCCACCACGCTGCGCATGATCGCAGGTCTTGAGGACATTTCCGAGGGGACTGTTGAGATCGACGGTGTGGTCGTCAACGACTTGCAACCCCGCGACAGAGATATCGCAATGGTATTCCAGAACTACGCGCTTTATCCGCACCTGACCGTGTTTGAGAATATGGCGTTCAGCCTGCGTCTGAAAAAGGCTCCGCAGGATGAAGTGTACCAGAAGGTCACACAGGCAGCCGAGATTCTCGGCATTACCGAGTATCTGACCAGAAAGCCCAGAGCACTTTCGGGCGGTCAGAGACAGAGAGTTGCCATCGGCCGTGCCATGGTGCGTGACAGTAAGGTCTTTTTGATGGACGAACCGCTTTCCAACCTGGACGCAAAGCTGCGTAACCAGATGAGAGCAGAGATCATTCTGCTGCGTCAGAAGATTGATACCACCTTCATATACGTCACCCACGACCAGACCGAGGCTATGACGCTGGGCGACAGAATCGTTATTATGAAGGACGGCTTCATTCAGCAGGTCGGCACCCCCACCGAGGTGTTCGATATGCCCGAAAACCTGTTTGTCGCAGAGTTTATCGGTGCGCCCAAGATGAATACCTTCAAGACGTCGCTGATCTATGAAAACGGCAAGTACTACGTCACACCCTACGGTGCAAAGATTGAAGTTACGGGCAAGAAGGCAGAAATGCTCAGAAAGAATGCAATCGGCTCCTCCGAAATCATTCTGGGTGTCCGTCCCGAGCATATCGTGCTTGCAAAAGAGGGCGATCCCGGTGCAATTCCTTGCAAGATCGTGGTAAACGAAATGATGGGCAGCGAGCTGCATCTCCACGTCGTAGAGGAGAACGGCGATAAGCTGATCGTGCGCATTCCCACCATTGCACTTGATGACAACGAGCGCAAGGCAATGATCTATGGCACCACCATCTACGTTACCTTCGAAGGCAAGGTCATGCACTTCTTCGATAAGGAAACAGAGCGCAATCTGCTGCTGTAATCAATAAGATTTCTCAAAGAAAAATACGGGCTTGCTTAACCCTTGAAAAGGGAAAAGCAAGCCCGATTGCTGCGTTTATTGTCTTTATGGTCATAGGCAGACTTGTGTCGGGTGTGCATTGGATTACTGATATGATCGGCCAAAACCGTGGCTGCGAATGCTTCTAAGACATTATATCATAAAACCATGTTTTTGTCAAATAAAAACATATTTATGAGATTGCTGCAATACTGGTTGACATTAGTCTTGATTGTCATACTATTTGTCAGTATAATTATCTTGGAGTAATAAAATTATTATTCATAAAAATGCTATCATAGG
>JAFNZX010000212.1 GCA_017382615.1 Clostridia bacterium
CCGGTTAAGTGTTGGATGCTGAATAAAAAATTCAGCATCAGCTGGCGTCTGATACCACTCGCAACTAACAATATTTTCACACGCCAGCATCCTTTTCTGAAAAAAGGTCGATCAAAAACTTTCAAAAAAGCCCGTCGAGCAATGCTCGACGGGCTAAATTTATTTGAATTCCTTGTAATCCGCGGTCAAAAAACGTTCGCGCATGATGGTGTAGTGCTCGCGGGTGGGATCTCCCTGCAGAATGCCCAGCTCCCTTTTGAGTGCCGAAATCAGCAGCTCGGGATTGAGATTTTGCACAGAACCCGTTGCCAGACGCAGCTGCATAACGATCTCCTGCGTTTCATCGCACCAGCCAATCTTGCTTTGGTTGATCAGGGGAATGATATTGATCTCCTTATCGCCCGATTTGCTCTTTTTGGTCATGAGCACCTCGTCACGCGAGAGCACGGCTGCGATCTTGCCTGCAGTGGCAGGGCTGCCGCCCGTGGTGCAGATCTTGACGGTGTAGTCAGCGTACGCCACGTCGTTGGCATCGGTCTTGGCTTCGTATGCGTCGTACACGTACATTTCGTCGGTCAGCTCGCAGTTGAGCTGCCTTATGATATTTTCCATGGAAATCTCGCGCTCAATGCGGATGTCCAAAAACTCGCATTCACTCTCGGTACCGATCGACAGAGGATAACCGAAAGAAATCTTGGGATGCGGGTTAAAGCCCTTGGTATACCACATCGGGATTCCCGCGCGAATGAGCACGCGGTGAATGGTTCTCTGCAAATCAAGGTGAGACACGTACTGCAAATTCCCCTTCTTACAAAAGCGGATACGTACCGTCTTAGGCTGCTCCAGCATCGGCAGCTGATGCTTTGTATAACAAGTCAACATCATTTGCCTCCTTTCGGGCAAGGCGTACGCTCGCCGCCCATGCAGTTAGCCCCGCAGCCCGAGCATTGCTCGCGGCAGGAGGGAGTGGTCTTTTCCTTGTAAGCATTGGCGCGCTCGCGCAGAAGGAACGCCTTGGTCACGCCGCAATCGATGATATCCCACGGCAGCACCTCGTCAAGCCCATAGGCACGATTGGCATAGAAAGCAGGATCAATGCCCGTTTCCTCGAACACCTCGATCCACTTATCATAATCGAAAAATTCGCTCCATGCATCAAACATAAAGCCCTTCTCGTGTGCCAGAGCCATTGCCTTTGCAAGGCGGCGGTCGCCTCTTGCCAGCACCGCCTCAATGCGGCAGACCTTGGCATCGTGGTGCGTATAGCGCACGCGCTTATCGCGGTTGCACTCGCCCACGTACGCTTGCTTTTGCTGCATGACCTCCAAGGTATCCTGCGCCTCCCATTGGAAGGGGGTGAAGGGCTTGGGGATAAAGGGAGAGACGCTGATGGTAACCTGCACACCGCGCGACTTATTGCGGTTGGGGTTCTGGTGGTACGCCACGCAAACGCGGTGCGCAAGCGTGGTAATGCCCTCCAGATCCTCATTGGTTTCGGTGGGCAAGCCCTGCATGAAATACAGCTTGACCGTGCTCTTGCCTGCGTCAAACGCGACGTTGACCGCACGCAAAAGATCCTCCTCGGTCACGTTCTTATTGATAACGTCACGCAATCTCTGCGTGCCCGCCTCGGGTGCAAAGGTCAAAGAGCCCGAGCGCACCGATGCGATTCTGTCCATGAGCTCCTTGGTAAAGCTGTCCACGCGCAGGGAGGGCAGCGAGAGGTTGATCATGTTCTCATCCGTCCAGGAAAGCAGCTTGTCGGTCAGCTCCTCCACCTTGGTATAATCGCTGATGGAAAGCGAGGAAAGTGAAATTTCCTCATATCCGGTTGCCTCAAAGAGTGCCTTTGCTTGGCAATCCAACGTGCCGGGCGTCTTTTCACGCACGGGTCTGTACACCATGCCCGCCTGGCAGAAGCGGCAGCCGCGGATGCATCCGCGCGCAACCTCCAGCATAATGCGGTCGTGCACCGTTTCGGTATAGGGCATGACCAGCTTTTCGGGGAAATACGCCTTGTCCATGTCCTCGACGATCTGCTTTTGAACCTTGGCAGGCACGTCGTCGTACAAGGGGGTATAGCACTTGATGGTGCCGTCCTCATTGTACTGCACGTCGTAAAGCGAGGGCACGTAAACTCCCTTGATGGTGGCAGCCGCGCGGCGTAAGAACGCCGCCTTGGTATAGCTGCCCTCGTCCTTCATGGTGACGTACAGGCGCACGATCTCGGTCAGCATCTCCTCGCCCTCACCGATGTTGAACAGATCAAAGAATTCTGCTACGGGCTCGGGGTTGTAGGTGCAGGGGCCGCCGCCGATGATCAGGGGGAACTCCTCTCCCCTGTCCTTGGCGTAAATCGGGATGCCTGCAAGTCCCAGCATATTGAGCACGGTGGGATAGCACATTTCATACTGTAAGGTAAAGCCGACGAAATCAAACTCGGTCAGCGCGTCACCCGACTCGTGTGCCCAGAGCGGGATGTCGTATTTTTGCATCTGCTCCTGCATATCCACCCACGGTGCATAGCTGCGCTCGCACCAGATATCCTGCTCGGCGTTGAGTCTGGAATACAGAATGCGCACGCCCAGGTTGGACATGCCGATCTCGTACGTATCGGGGAAGCAGAAGGCAAATCTTGCCTTGACTTGGCTTTTATCCTTGATGACCTGACCGTATTCACCGCCCGCATAGCGTCCGGGCTTTTGTACGGTCTTAAGTACAGTTGCAATTTTTTGATTCATAGCAATCTCCATTTATTTCGTCTTACGCAGCTCTCCCAAAAGTCCTGTGCAGACAACGGGAATAGCCGTCAGCCAAAGCAGCTGATACAAAAGCAGCAGCAAGGGCCATGCATATGCAATGAGTCCAAGAGCCGAAAGCAGCACCACAAGTGCCAGGGTCAGCGCAACATATGCAAAGCGCAGCACCAAGCTCCAGACGCGCACGCGGCGCAGCTTGCGACATGCAAGCAGTGGCAGCAGTACGTCCTCGGGAGCACGCGTAGCAATCACACCGCAATCCAGCGTCATATGCTCGGCATCGCCCTCGTATTCTCTCTGTCTCTCCACCGCGATGCCGCAGTCACCCGCACGCACGCGCAGCATTTCTTGGTTAATGGAGGGATCGTAGGTTGTGATCACAGGCTCGATCCCCTCTGCTTGCAGCTGCTTTGCACGCAGCAAAAATTCGCGGCGCATTTGGTAATCTACCGAGTAGCCTACGCGGAACTGTCCGTCAAACGCCACGTAAACCACCGCGCTGTTTTTGCGCTTTTTATAATTTTTCTCGTTATCTCTGGGAGGAAGGCGCACATCCCGCGCGGCTAAGTAATCGTAATCTCCCATCATCACGCAGGTAACACCGTTGACGTACAGCGTCATGCCGTTTTCGGCAACGCTCATGATTTCAATTTTGATCTGCTCTGGATCATTTTCCTGCCCGTCGATTCCCGCAATATCCGCCAGCGTTCCGCCAAGGGCGCGCAAAAGCGTGCGGGTCTTTTGCATATACGTACCTATCTCACTATCGCCGCGCACCGTGATCTGCGAAGAGCCGTATGCAGTGAACATTTGTCCGGCATCAAACATCAACGCCTTTACGTCACGGTAATCCTCGGGGGCACGCGCACCGATGATGGCGCAGCCGCTGCGACGCAGCGTTTTGCCTGCCACGAATGCAGGCACAGCACCAAAGAGCAGCATAGAAAGCGGCATGCCTACGTGCATGCAAACCATAAATGCGCTCAGCGCACTCATACCATCCCCCATTGCAATATAGCCAAGCACCGCACACGCAACGGAGCATACCGAAACGGCACCGCAAACAATATACAGCGCTACGCCTCGCTCCTCTCCTGCACCCGAGCGGCGGAAGTATCCGCCCACAAGGTCCAGGCTGCGCACGCGATACGCACCCGCATGCGACTTTCGTACCTGCGCACCGCTCTGCACGGGCAGGCGGGATTGCGCTGCGGTATCAGCCACCTTTTCAATGCCGTAGCGAGGCTTGCCTGTACGTACGGTCTTGAAATTACGTTCCTGATTATACAGCTCCAGCACGTCTGCAATGGCGCAAAGCGTCAGCGCAAGCACCGGAATGCTGTTGAGCATCATATAGTTGTAACCGGTCAAAAACGTCAGCACCACGTCGTATGCCAGTGTAAGCGCCAGCAGCAGCGCCGGGACGGAATACAAATGATGCACGCGGGTAAACAAGCTGCGCAAGCCTACCCACAATCTGCGCCACGATACGGCAGACACAACCAGCACAGCAGCTGCTCCGATCAGCGGATAAAGCGGTGTGGTAACGATGGCGGGCACGTTTCCTTGCAAAAAGCCTAACAGATAAGCGTTATCCAGCGCGATCAGCAAAAACAGCGTCAGCACGCACGCGCACAGGCGAGCGATCGCCCAAGGCTTCTCGCGCTTGTACGCATTTTGGATCTGTGCTTCGTCCGCAGCGTCCACGTATTCCTTACCGCGCCATGCAAAGCAAAGCGGATTGTCCACGCCCTGCCTCAATGCTTGCCGCTTATCCTTGCGCATCTGCACACCGCCGTCCTTGTCTGCGCGGTCATATCCCA
>JAFNZX010000213.1 GCA_017382615.1 Clostridia bacterium
AGAAAAGAATGGAGAGGGTTAGGATATGTAACATTGAGGAAAATCTCTCCGTTCTTTTTTTGAGCAAGTAGCCGCAAAAAAAGAACCAAAAAAACGGCGTAAAAAGTATTTCGCGCCTGCGGGCGCGAGGAGGGCTACGCGCCCTCCACCTGCGCAAACTTTTGAAAAAGTTTGATCAAAACTTTTCATAAGAAAAGGTCGATCAATAACTTTTCATGAGAAAAGGACTGACGCGTGTCAGTCCTTTTTTTCTTTTTTTCTTTATTGCTCACCGAGGTATCTGCAAGCGGTCATGGCGGCAACTGCGCCGTCACCGCATGCGGTGGTGATCTGTCGGATGCTCTTGGTGCGGCAGTCCCCTGCCACAAATACGCCCGGGGTCTTGGTCAGGCAATCCTCACCTGCGATGACGTAGCCGCGCGCATCAAGCTCTGCCACGGGGGCAAATGCGTCGTTGACCGGCACCTGACCGATCGCCACGAACACACCGTCCACGTCAAGGCGCACCTTGGTGCCGTTCTGATCCAAAATCAGCCCCGTCAGCTCGTCCGAGCCAAGGAACTTTTCCACGGTAGCACCGTAGATATACTCCACGTTATCTCTGCCCTGCAACAGCGAGATCAGCTTGCCCTCACCGGTCAGATACTCGAGATTCTGCACGATGGTGACCTTTTGGCAAAGATCGGACAAAAGAACAGCCTCCTGCAAAGCAGAATTGCCGCCGCCGATGACCGCCACGTTCTGCCCTTGGTAAAACGCACCATCGCACACAGCGCAGAAGGAAATGCCGTTACCGACAAAGCTTTCCTCATTTTCAAGTCCCAGCATACGGTGCTTTGAGCCTGTTGCGATAATGACCGCACCGCACGCATATTCCGCACCCGATGCACACACGACCGTTTTGGTCTCGCCGTCGCGAATTTCCGTCGCCTCGTCCAGCTCAACCGTCACGCCTTGCTCCAAGACCTGCTCGATCAGCTTATCCGCAAATTCATTACCGCTCATTTGCAGAAAGCCGGGATAATTTTCAATTTTGGGAGAGAATACGACCTGACCGCCAAAGCTTTCTTTTTCCAGCAGAAGCACCTGACGATCGGCTCTTGCGGCATACAGAGCCGCGGTCATTCCCGCAGGCCCTGCGCCGATTACGATAATATCATATTTCATGATGCTTTTATATTAAGCGTTTACGCTTTCCTCAATAAACTTGCGAATGTTGGAAACGTTTGCAACTGTGCGGAAGCTGCCGTCATCGTTCACCACGACCAACGTAGGAGCCTGCTTAATACCGTACTCCTTTGCCAGATCGGCATTATCCTCTGCATACAGCTTTTCATAAGTCAAGCCTGCATTGTCAAGGAACTTGCAAGCCATCTTGCAGTTGGGGCAGGTTTTGGTTGCGAACAGAATCAGCTTGCTGCCGCTTTCCTCGCAAGCGCATGTCTCAACCTCTGCGGTCTGCTCTGCCTTGGGAGCGCGCGCATCAAAATTCTCCATGCTGGACTTGATGTCATACTCCTTACGCATCTGGAACTCTGCGCTCTTTCCGTCGTTCCAGTTCTTGACGGGACGGTAATAACCGGTAATACGGCTATATACCTCGGTCTCCGCACCGCACTCGGGGCAGGTATACTGCTCACCTGCGATGTAGCCGTGGGTACGGCAAACGGAGTAGGTAGGTGACATGGTATAGTAAGGCAGCTTGTAGTTCTCAGCGATCTTTCTGACCAGGGTAGCAGCAGCCTTCCATGAGGGCAGTTTTTCGCCAAGGAATGCATGGAATACCGTACCCGAGGTATAGCGGGTCTGCAGCTCGTCCTGAATATCCAGTGCCTCAAAGATGTCCGCGGTATAGTCAACGGGCAGGTGAGAGGAATTGGTATAGTAGGGAGTCTGACCCTTTTCGGTTGCGGTCTTGATATCGGGATAGCGTGCTACGTCATGCTTAGCAAGACGGAAGGAGGTGGATTCTGCGGGAGTTGCCTCGAGGTTGTACAAATCACCATACTCCTCCTGGTAGTCGGACAGACGCTCTCTCATGTGATCCAGCACCTGCTTGGTGAACTCCTGGGTTTCCGGATGCGTCATATCCTTACCGATCCACTTTGCATTCAAGCCTGCTTCGTTCATACCGACAAGACCAATGGTGGAGAAGTGGTTATTGAACGTGCCAAGATAACGCTTGGTATAAGGATACAGACCCTCTTCAAGCAGCTTGGTAATAACGGTTCTCTTGATCTTGAGCGATCTTGCAGCAATGTCCATAATGCGGTCAAGACGCTTGTAGAAGTCAGCCTCATCCTTTGCAAGGTATGCAATTCTGGGCATATTGATGGTTACAACGCCAATAGAACCGGTGGACTCACCCGAGCCAAAGAAGCCGCCGGACTTCTTGCGCAGCTCACGCAGGTCAAGTCTGAGTCTGCAGCACATGGAGCGCACGTCGCTGGGCTCCATATCGCTGTTGATATAGTTAGAGAAATAGGGAGTACCGTACTTTGCGGTCATCTCGAACAAGAGTCTGTTGTTCTCGGTCTCGGACCAGTCAAAGTTTGCGGTAATGGAGTAGGTAGGAATAGGATACTGGAAGCCGCGACCGTGTGCGTCGCCCTCGATCATGGTCTCAATAAACGCCTTGTTGACCATATCCATTTC
>JAFNZX010000214.1 GCA_017382615.1 Clostridia bacterium
GCGCCCTCCTTTGGTCGGGTTCGACTTCGTCATTTCGCAACTCGTTGCGAAATTCCTCCGCTCAGGATGACACGGGCGAGCCGTCCATCGGCAGGGGAGGGGCTTGCTCCTCCTTTCGGGCGCTTTTTTGCATTATTTTTACCGCTAATTTACCCGCCCCATGGGGCTGAGGAATTGGCTATGAATTTCACAAAAATCAAGGACTGTATCACTTGGATGCAGTCCTTGATTGCTTTTATAGATATGCTGCAGGTATCGGCGATTTGCTCCCCGGGTACTTCTGTCGCCGCAAGAGCCTTTATTCGTCGTCCGTTTCCTTGTCGCTTTGCTCGGATGCTTCCTCGTCCTTCTTGCTCATCTCCTCCAGATACCCTGCGGTAATCACACCGGAGGGCAGCGCGATAATGGCAATGCCAAACACCGACGAGATCATGGTCACAATGCGTCCAACCGTCGTAACGGGATAAATATCCCCGTACCCCACCGTCGTCAGAGAAATGGTCGCCCAATAAACGGCGTCAAAGAAGGTATCAAAGCTGTCCGGCTCTACGTTATAGATGGCAAGCGCAGAGATCAGCACGTACGCCACAGCCGTGGTGGCTACTGCAACGAGAATCTTCTTTTGCTTTTTGAATACGTTGACAATGATTTCAAAATTCTTGGTATAGCGCAAAAACTTAAAGGTTCGAAATACCTTCAGCGTCTTGAGCAGCCTGAACAGCCTGAGCAGGCGGAAGCTGCTGTTGAGCACCGTGATTGATGGCAGAATGGACACAAGGTCAATCAGCGCAAAGGGCGTTAAGGGGTAGATAAAGAAGGACGCCGCCCCCTTGTTCAGCTTGAGATCAGCGGTCAGTACTCTGAGCAGGTAGTCCAGAATGAAAATGCCCACCGTTATATATTCAAAGTAGATAAAGACAGTGTGATTTTCCTTGAACGCCAGCGGCACGATGCTGATCACAATCGCAAGCATCATGATAAAATCATACGCTGCGCTCAGCCTTTTTACGGCTTTTGTTCCCTCGCCGTGCTCAATGATCGCGAATATCCGTTTTCTCATAAGTTGTACGTACTCCTGCGTATCAATATGTTATCATTTCCGAGTCTTTTTCCCAAGTGCAATTGCAGCAGCGGCTGCCGTCAGCAGCGCACCCGCTGCACCCGCAAAGGCAGATTTGCATCCGTTCGTCTGCTCCTGCTCGCCCGTCTGCTCCTGTACAGTCGTTTGCTCCTGCACACTACCCTCGGCGCTTTCCTGCTCTGCACCGCTTGTATCCTCGGGGATATCGGACGCATCCGATTTGCCGTTGAGCACGCGGAAGCTGTAAGCGGGCAGCGTGATGGTATATACGCCATCCTGCGCACCGATCTTGCCGTCGGACGCAATCTGCGAACCGTCCGTGGGCAGCTTGCCCTCCTCAAAGAGGTAGGTATCCATCTCGCAATCAAACAGCGAGGTAGAGACCTTGACCACCTGCTCGGCTGCCGAGCGGTTGACCGCGATCAGCGACCACGTGCCATCCGGCGCTTTGGCACAGACCGCGTCGATGAGGTTGCCGTCCTCGCCCGTTACGGGATAGATCTCAGAGCCCTTTGGAATATAATTGCACAAAAGTCCCCATGCATAATAGGTGGGTCTGTAGCTCCATTGTCCGTCGGTCTTATAGCCGATCAAGCCCATGCTCATCAGACCGTAGTTGTCACCGCCGGTCTCGTTATAGTAATAATATACGTCGTGCAAGGGCCAGTAGGAAAGCCCTGCTGCGCCCGCGCCAAGCGAGTTTACCGCCATGGACGCCACAAAGAGTCCGCGACCGTAGGTCTCGGTGGACGCCGCAGCATACGCGCCCTGCGCGCTGCCGTCACCAAATTCGCCAAAGAAGAAGGGCTTTTCGGTGGAGTAGTCGGTTCTGCCGTGCACGAACTCGTCGATCATGTCGTCCAGATACGACATATCGTAGCTCCAGGAATACGTATGCGAATCAAATGCATCGCACGTGTCCTTCAGCGCATCGTACGCGCGGCAATACCAGCCAAGGCTCTGTGCATCATCCGCACCGATCAGCTTGACGCCCTCACGCAAGCCTGCATCCTTCAAATACGCATCCACCGTCTTATAATACTGCACGTAACGGTCAAAATCCACCACGCCGCCGGACACCTTAAAGGAATAGCTGGGCTCATTCTGCAAAATCACGCCCTTGACGCAATCGTATCCCTTCTGCTCCTTGACATAACGCAGCACGGTGACGATGTTTTCCGCCATCTCGTCCAGGTCGTTGGGCGCACTGATCCAGTCCCCGCAATCGGGATAGGACAGCCAATCGCCGGCTGCCGCGCCCCACCACGTCAAGTTCACGTCCACACCAAGCTCATGGCAGACGCGCAAATACTCCAGTGTGCACTTGCCCTCCTCGCTATCCCAACGGAAATTGGAAAAATCCGCACTGTGAGGATCGCCATCATCATTGACAGGCTCAAACCACTCGGGCATGACCATCATACGCACGCTCTGCAAGCCCATTTCCTGCATGCGTGTCTTGATCAGATCCAGATCCTCGTCGGTAATGCCGCG
This sequence comes from Clostridia bacterium, assembly GCA_017382615.1. GTDB lineage: Bacteria > Bacillota > Clostridia > Oscillospirales > CAG-272 > SVQP01. The sequence continues at coordinate 2,576 of JAFNZX010000214.1, forward strand.
CTCGCGATTGACGGGCAGCAAAAGCTTTGGATCCCACTCGCAGCCAAGACCAAGCGTCTTAAAGGCGTTGGGCGTATCGGAAACAGTCAGCTCATACGTGCCGGGCTGCGCCTGGGCACCAATATTGACCATTTCATACACACTCACGTTATCCACCCACACCTTGCCCGTGGAAAACCACAATCTGGGACCGGCGTTGACCGTGACGGCGTTCTCGTTTGTAATCGTAAAGACAAAGCTGAGGGTGATCCAGCCGTCACTGGTGCCGTAATGCGAGGACGAGGTCATCTCCCCAATATTGTTAGCGGCTGCGTCGTACATAGTCATACCCAGCACCACGCCCGCACCGTCGGGAGAAACGTTTTCATATTTCACGTCAGCCTGCATGATGTACGTCTTGCCATACTTCATGCTCGCGTACTGGAATACGCTGTTTGCCGCAGGTGCTTGATTGGTCATGAGCGCAGC
>JAFNZX010000215.1 GCA_017382615.1 Clostridia bacterium
AAACGGACTGCGCGAGCAGGATATTACTTATCGCGTGGGGCAGGAGCTGGCTGCACTTTTGCGTGCAGATCCGAATTATGAGGTGCGACTTTCGCGCCCAACGGCGGATACGCAGCTTGGCACTTCACTCAACTCCAGCCTGCAAGCACGCGTGCGGGACGCCAACGCGTGGGGCGCGGATTATTTTATCAGCCTGCATAATAACGCGTCCGAGATTGCCTCGGCATCGGGCACCGAGGCGTACGTGTATTCGCGCACGGGCGAGGCGTTCCCGCTTGCCGAAAGCATTGTCACGAGCGTGACCGATATCACGGGGCTGCCCGATCGCGGTACGTTTGTGCGTTCGGGGCTTTACGTGCTGCGCAAGACCGCCATGCCCGCGGTGCTTGTCGAGCTTGGGTTTATCACCAATCCCGGTGACGCTGCGCTCATGAATGAAAATCCGCGGCTGTTCGCGCAAGGGGTATATCAAGGGATCAGGAATTATACGGGGGTGTAAACAGTATATGAAAACGTGACGTTTTATGGTCGCCAAGACAGATGATATGTGTAGGGGCGACCATTGGTCGTCTGAAGTAAAACCATTTAGAAAACCAATTGGGGATGCAACCAAGAACCGTTCGGTGGGACGACCGATGGTCGCCCCTACAATGGTGTAAATTGTTTACATGATCACAAAGGGATTAAGACAACATCCGCAGCAGCTCGGCTTCGTCAATCACGGTCACGCCAAGGCTTTGCGCCTTGGTCAGCTTGCTGCCTGCGGCTTCACCCGCGACCACAAAGGAGGTCTTTTTGGAAACCGAGGAGGAGGTCTTGCCGCCTGCTGCCACGATCAGCTTCTCGGCTTCGCTTCTGCCCATGGTGGGCAGCGTGCCGGTCAGCACGAAGGTCAAGCCCGCCAGCTTGTCGCCCACGGGAGCGGCGGTGGAGGTCGTCAGCACGCTTGCGGCTTCAAGACGCGCGCACAGCGCGCGGCTTTCGGGACGGGAGAAATATTCCACCACGCAATCTGCGGTGATCTGCCCGAAATCGTCCAGCGCACACAGCTCCTCTGCTGTCGCGTCCATGCACGCGGCAAGCGTACCATAGCGGCGCGCGAGTGCCGTTGCGGCTACCTGACCGATATTTCGGATACCCAGCGCGAAGATCAAGCGCTCCAAGCCTGCCGATTTGGATTTTTCAATGGCGGCAATCAGATTTGCGGCGGATTTTTCACCCATGCGGTCAAGTGCTGCAATTTGCTCGGTAGTCAGCGCATAGAGATCGGCAGTATCGTGAATAAGGTCGGCTTCAATCAGCGCATCCACGATCTGCGGACCAAGTCCGTCAATGTACATGGCATCCTTGGAGGCAAAATGCTCAATGCCGCGCGAGAGCTGCGCGGGGCAAGAGGGGTTGATGCAGCGCACTGCTACCTCGCCATCTGCTTGCACGACCTCATGCCCGCAGGAAGGACAATGCGTGGGCATGTGGAAGGGGACCTGCGTGCCATCGCGCTTTTCGGGATGCGCACAAACCACCTCGGGAATAATATCGCCGCTCTTTTGTACCGAAACAACGTCGCCCAGCATGATGCCGCGCTCGCGGATAAAGTCAATGTTGTGCAGCGTGGCACGGGAGACGGTCGTACCTGCCAAGCGTACGGGGGAAAGCTCAGCTGTGGGGGTCAGAACGCCGGTGCGCCCCACTTGAATGGTAATCTCATTGAGCCTTGTTTGCTTTTGCTCGGGTGGGAATTTGTACGCCACCGCCCACTTGGGGGTGCTGACGCCCTGTCCGAGCACTGCGCGCTCGGCAAGCGAGTTGACCTTGACCACCACGCCGTCAATGTCGTAAGCAAGATCATCGCGCATAGCGCCGATCTTTTCGATGTGGGCAATAATCTCGTCCCCTGTGTGCACCACGGTGCGCAGAGAGATAGCGGGGAAGCCAAGCGCGGCAAGGCGGTCAAGCGTTTCCTTGTGGGTTTCGGGGGCGTGTCCGTCCGCGTAGAGGTCGCCCTCCTGGTAATTAAAAATGAAAATATCCAGCGCGCGGGATGCGGTGACCTGGGGATCAAGCTGACGAAGCGAGCCTGCCGCTGCGTTTCTGGGGTTCGCCATCAGAGCCTGGCCGTTTGCCTCGCGCTTTTGATTGATGCGCTCGAATACGGCACGGGGCATGTAGACCTCGCCGCGCACGGTCAGTGTCAAGGGCTCGGGAAGCGTTAAGGGAATTGAGAAAATGGTGCGCACGTTTTGCGTAATGTCCTCGCCCGTCACGCCGTCACCGCGCGTCGCACCGGTGACAAGCACGCCGTTTTCGTAAATGAGTGAGCAGGACAAGCCGTCGATCTTGGGCTCGACAGAAAAGACGGCGTCGGGCAGCTCTGCGTGCACGCGTGAAACAAAATCCGTCAGCTC
>JAFNZX010000216.1 GCA_017382615.1 Clostridia bacterium
CGAACCGATCGCATGGGACGACCAATGGTCGCCCCTACAAAGGTATTGAATTAAAACATCGTAGGGGCGTGCATTGCACGTCCTGACCGATCGCTTAGGACGACTAATGGTCGCCCCTACATGTTTTTTATCCATTTACCATTCTACATCATTATAACACAATGCTCAAACAAATGCAATGCATCTCTACCTGCTTTTTCATAAATGTACGCGCTATAATTTTTCAAAGTCTTGACTTTTTCGCACACTTGTGCTATAATCACCCTGCAGCCTTGCCGGGCGGCCGCGCCGTATGTTGCCGAAAGGTATTACGGTGAGGAAAGTCCGGGCTTTACAGGGCAAGGGTAGCTGATAACGTCAGCCGCGGGTAACCGCCGGGAAAGTGCAACAGAAATAAACCGCCGCGCAAGCGGTAAGGATGGAAAGGCGAGGTAAGAGCTCACCCACTCCTATGGTAACATAGGTTTGCTGTAAACCCTACCCAAAGCAACACCGTTCGGGGCATGTCTGCCCGACAGCCGCAAGGACCCGATGGGTGGCACGGACGCGAAAGCGTTCGGAGCTTTCTGGTGACAGAAAGCAAAGATAGATGGCCGTTCTCGACAGAACCCGGCTTATAGGCAAGACTGCAAAAAAGCACCGACGCGCGCGTCGGTGCTTTTTGCAACTCGGTTTGCCGGAAGCAAACCGAATACCACTGCGCAGCAATATCACTCTTGCGCAGCAAGAATATCACTTTTGCTATGCAAAAATATCACTCTTAGCCGTGTTTTCCTTGCGTGTTGTGTATCTTTTCACAAAATTCAAAAAAATTCGCAAATCCCTTGCACGCGCGCAAAATATGTGCTATAATGTATGTGTAGTATTATGCCATCAGGAGCAAGACCATGAAAGAATTCCACATCGGTACGCAAATATATTTCGGTGAATCGGCACTTGACAGACTCTCTGAACTGCAGTTTGAGAGCGTCATCATTTTAGCCGATCCCTTTGTCGTGACCTCGGGGCTTGTCGAGCACGTGACCAAGCGTCTTGACGCAGCGCATATCCGCTATACCCTGTTTACCGACATTGTACCCGATCCCCCCGTGGACAAGGTCATTGCAGGCGTGGCAGCTGTGCTCAAGGGACATTATCCTTGCATGATTGCTGTCGGCGGCGGCTCGGCAATCGATACCGCCAAGGCGGTGCGTAAATTTGCAGGACAAATCGAAGAGGGCTACTCCCCTCGCCTGATCGCCATTCCCACCACGTCGGGCACGGGCAGCGAGGTAACCTCGTTTGCCGTGATCTCCAATCCCGCAGAGGGCAGAAAATATCCCCTGCGCGGTGACGATATGCTGCCCGAGGAGGCAATTTTAGACGAGGTACTGGTCAAATCCGTGCCTGCAGCCATTACGGCGGATACCGGTATGGACGTCATGACGCACGCGATCGAAGCCTACGTCAGCACCAACAATAACGAATTTTCCGGTGCGCTTGCGGAAAAGTCCGTAGAGATCTGCGGTCAGTTCCTCATTCGCTCCTATTCCGATAACAACGACTCGCACGCGCGCCGCAAGATGCACATCGCGGCTTGCCTTGCGGGCATTGCCTTCAATTCTGCCTCGCTTGGTCTTGTGCACGGCATGGCACACCAGCTGGGGGCACACCTGCATATTCCGCACGGCAGAAGCTGCGCGCTCCTGCTCCCCTCGCTGATCGAGTATAACAGTGGTATCACCACCTCCTCGCGCTCCCAGGCGGAATACCCCTCCTGCGTGCGCAAATACTGCAATATGGCACGTATTTTGGGCGTGAGCAACTTCAACGAGATTACCACCGTGCGCGCGCTGATCAGTTACATTCACTTCCTCTCGCAGGAAATGCACATGCCCGCGCGTGTTTCTGAGGCGGTCAGCATGACGCAAGAGGAATATTTCTCCCACATTGAAGCCATGGCAGAGGGCGCGCTTGCCGACGGCTGTACTGCGACCAATCCCCGCGTGCCCACCAAGGATGAGATCATGGAGATTTATAAGAATATTTGGTAAATAAAAGTTGCCCTATAGGACTGCGGAAATAGCGGAAAAAGCGAAATCTCCCTCGTGTCATCCTGAGCGGAGAAAACATCCCGGGTGGATGTTTTCGAAGTCGAACTTTCAAAAATCTGCAACAATTTGCTGATTTTTGAAAGTCAAAACGCGGTACGCGTTTTGAGGATCTACGAGGGGCATATGATTCGCCCGTAGATCCCGCATCGCCACGACACGGGGGACAGTCCCGCAGTAACGTGTCCTGCGGACACATCACAGGGGACA
>JAFNZX010000217.1 GCA_017382615.1 Clostridia bacterium
ATCGAATTTATGCAACCTCATTTGCAAAGGCAGGAGAGAATGGACATGCGACGATTAGCGGTATCCGCGTGACGTTTTTTAGCAAATACGGCGTAGCAAAAACCTTGACGACATCCCAAACTTACGAGGAATTTTCCCGGAACGGCTATCTGACTGCTCCCGCCAATACCGTAGCTGTTAACGTCTCTATGTGGGGCGATTCCGATCTTGACGAAGTTTACATTCTGAACAGAGAGCACAACGGCGTGAACGGCGTTTGCAGCATTTGCGGATGCCACGTACACACGTGGTCCGAATGGGAGCACGTGACTGTGCCTACCGCTAATGCGCTTGGTACAGATCAAAGAGTGTGTGAGTGCGGAGAGATGGAAACCCGCGAGGTAGAGGGCGTTTGGCAGATTTATAAGTTAGGTGACCACTTGCTTGAACTCCCCGAGGGCGTATGCAGCAGCACCAATCTATGGGCACTGCTGCCTCATGAAAGTGTGCACTTTACAAGCGGAAAGAAGTGGGGGAACACCACTACCCCCGTGACCTCGATTACCATTCCCGTCAATCCGGGCGATAAGCTGTTTGCAACCTCTTGGCAAAGCGCAGGCTTGAACGGACACGATACCTCTAACGGCATCCGCGTGACCTTCTTTGACGCCTACGGCATTGTGCAGACAATGGGACCCGGGCAGACGGATCGCTTGTTTTATCAAAACGGCGGCTATCTCGAAGCTCCCGCAGGCACGATTGCGATCAATATCGCGATGTGGTATGACAGCACCGCGTATGAGGTGTATATCCTGAATCGCGAGCACATCTATACCACCGTCACCATCCCCGCAACCTGCACCGAGCAGGGCTGGACTACCTACACGTGCACCACTTGCGGTGACGAGTATGAAGCCGATTTCACCGAGCCGACAGGGCACAGCTACGAAAACGGGGCTTGTGCAGATTGTGATATTCCGCTGACCAAGATCACCTTGGGAGATTTTGCGGTAGCTGGTGTTGGCAAAACGGCTCTTTCAAGCTCTACCGTCCTGTTATCTCAAAAGAGCCTGATTGCAGTTCCGTATTGCGGAGCATCGCTGCATATAAACGTAGGAAAAGGATATCAAGTTAAAGTACACAGCGGTGATAATCATAACAATATTAACCAAGCTTCCGATTGGCTGAATAATGGGGATACTTATGCTTTGCCGCTTTCTTCAATCTATATGCGCGTCAGTATTCGCAGAGTGGATGCCGATAAAATCACGCAGGACGATTTCGTTGCAGCCGATATTACTGTCAGTTACGTCAGTAACAGCGACATCATAGCAGATAACGCAGACGTGGCAGATATATTGCAAAATACCGATCTGCCCATTCTTCTGCATTTATCGGATATTCACGGTGACGTCATCCGTGCGGATCGCGCAGCGTCCTTTGCAGAACACGTTGGTGCAGATGCACTGCTGGCTTCGGGTGACCTGACGGCATATCAGCCCGACGATTGGGGCAAAGCTCTCTTTGATGCGGTGGGAAACCATGCAGGCGTCAACTTCCTCTACGGCATTGGCAACCACGATGCCAGCGGTATCAATGCCGATGCCTATCATCAGACCATCTATAACTCCTATTTCAAGGATAATCCCTTGACACCCAACGGAGAGGTCTATTATTATAAGGATCTTGAAAATCAAAAGCTGCGCGTTATTTCCGTTAACCAGCAGGAGGGTGCAACTACTACGACGAGCGGAGGCACCTGCTACAGTCAGGCACAGGTGGATTGGTTGGTAGAGACGCTTCAAACAACACCGCAAGGGTACGGGGTCATCATGATGTACCATTCTCCCGAAGCAAGGATCGCAAGTGCCGGAAATTCGGCGTATGCCGAGTTTTTCCAAACGGAAAACCGTTACGATAATCCCACAAATTCATATTCGGGCTATACAGGCACGTTTTTGATGGACGTTGTAGATGCGTTCATGTTGCGTGAAAACTTTGTTTGGAGCTATAGCGAAAAAGAGGGTGCTTCGCCCGTAACCTTGCATGCCGACTTTACAAATGTAGCAGAGGGCGTCGAGTTTATCGCGCACGTAACGGGTCACGTGCATTCTGATTCCATTACGTACCTGCCCGGTACGGTGTGCAAGCAGCTGCTTTTGGGTGTAACGTGCACGACCTCTATGTACGGAGAGGACGGTGGGTATTACGGCTTGGCGGATTATTCCGATCTGAGCCGCGCAGGTAATACCGCCAGCCAGGATGCCTTCAATGCCTACGTCATTGACCGCCGGAGCAAGACCGTGCGTGTGCTGCGCGTTGGCGCAAAGCAAACCGTTTCAGGGGAAACGCGCGCGGATATGACCATTCCGTATTCCGTGCCTTTTGAGAAAGGGGAGTATCTGTTTGATACCGAGGGGTTGGTCAAGCTTGATCTCTCGAAGGTGGAATGGGTAAACTACGGCATTCAGGAGTACGGTACAGAACCTACGTATTTGCCGGGCTTGCGTTGGTCTCCCAATGTGATCTTTGATGTGCCTTACGAGGGCGTGACCTTCTATATCAAGATCAATGCACCATATGAATTGGGGATTCGCTCGGGTGTAACCGATACCACCATGAGCACCAATTACCATTGGCTGAATAACAGGGAACTGGTTGGTGGAAATAAAAACCGCGGCTACGCTTATACTATCCCGGCGGGGCATACAAAGTTCATTTTCTCAATGGCGATTGTTTCCCGCAATGATGACCATACTGTTATTACCGATCGTTTTTCACTTGACATGCTTGATCTTGAAGCTGCGGGAATTGAGATCTGGTATAGCCCCGATCCCGATGCGCAAATCATTCCTCCCTTTAAAACCGAGGACAAAACGCAGCTTGATTTGTCCTGCGTGGAGTGGGTAAATTACGGCATTCAGGCAGACGGCACGAATGAAGCTTACCTGCCCGGAGCGCGTATTTCACCCAATATGATTTTTGACGTTCCCTATGAGGGCGTGAGCTTGTATATTAAGATCAATGCACCTTATGAGGTAGGCATCCGCTCGGGAGTTACCGATACGACCATGGATGTAAATCACTATTGGCTCAACAACAAATTTTTGATTTCAAGCGATAAGAATCAAGGGTTTGTTTACACCATTCCCACAGGGCATACAAAATTTTTGTTCTCCGTTGCCAACATCAGCAGAAATGCATCCGGAACAATTATCGAATCCCAAAAAGCCATCACGCTTGAGGAACTGCAAGCAGTTGGTCTTGAAATCTGGTACGTGCCGCAGCACGAGCACACGTATACCACCGTCACCATCCCCGCAACCTGCGAGCATGGAGGTTGGACGGTCTACACCTGCGCGTGTGGGGACAGCTATGAGGATGATTTCACAGACCTTACCTGGCATACCTATGAAAACAACCAATGCGTGATTTGCGAATGCGATATGCTTCGCGTCAAGCGTGATGACCTGGTACAATATCAAGGAGGCGTGGATTCTGAATCGGGAAATCTCAACACCACCTTTACAAACAATTGGTATGCGGATATCCGCATACCGCAAAATGCCGAGCAGGTTCGCGTGCTGACCTTTAAAACCGGCGGTGCTTGGGGAAGTGCATTTCTGCAGGATGGAGAAGCCTTTATCTTAGGTCATTGTGATAAGCTCTCGGGCGGGCAATGGATTACGCTTGACGTTCCTGCGGATGCGACTGTGTTCAGATATGGCTATCTGTACGATGAAATTGCAGAGAAGAACGGGTTTCCGTCGTTCGAATATCTGGAGTTTGCAGGAAATGATCTGCAAGAGCCTGAGCAGCCGCCCTATATGCAGCGCCCCTCTACCGGGTGTCACGCTTTTTCCGTTGACGTTAATATAGCTCCTGCAAAGGGAGAGCCGGACGGCTATGAAAAGGGAACGGATTATGGATATATTCAGTTGCCGACCAATTATGATCCGTACGGTGAGCCCGTGAGATTGATCATTGTCTGTCACGGCGCCGGAGCGGAATTGGCAACGTATCAATCCAACGCGTGGAAAAACACCAATTATTCCTTCTGGACCGAATTAGGCTATGCGGTCATGGATATGTTTGCATGTCCCCCGGCATTGAGTAAGGATAACAGTGCGATGCATTACGGCAATCCCGTGGTGCTGGATTGCTACAAGGCAGGATATCAATATGTCATGAAGCACTTCAATCTTAAAAAGGACGGCATTTTTCTGATTGGCTCATCTATGGGAGGACTTTCTTCCTTCCAGATTGCGCAAAGCGAGGAGTTTGACGTGATTGCGCAGGTTGGATACTGTCCCGTGATCGATCTGTTTAAGCAGGCATATTGTAATCCATGGACAACCGCATCGTATCAAAGAAGCAGAATTGCAAGCTACTTCGGTTTTACAGGAGAAGCTCCGACGTTTACCAATGCAAAATATCCTTCGGATGCGGAAATTGCATATTTTGAGCAAAATCTTGATAAAATTCTTGCATATTCACCTATACTGAATGCGGTTGTGGCAGGGGACCCGACCACAATTTTTGACGTGATCCCCAATTCTGCTTTGGCAAACAATGCGCAGGAGCAAGAAATTTACGATCAGCTGACAGCCACGCATCCGAATCCTTTGATGATCTTCCATAATTTGGACGATACGACCGTTTCCTACAGATACAGTAAATATTACGTGGAAATGCTCAAGCGGAACGGACAGGATGCAACGCTGTATACCTTTGAAACGGGCGGTCATAATGCCTGGGCAAACGGTGAGAGCTACGAGGTACAAGGAATCAATAAAAAGATTACGATCAAGGAATCGCAATATCAAGCGTACCTCTATTTCTCCGGCTTTGAACAGCAGGGCTGACCGCACAAGTAAGCCATAAACAAAAGAACCGATATCTCTTTCGGAGGTATCGGTTTTTTTGTTACTTTTCCTTCGGGTCATTTTTTTGTGCGCCCAGCGCAACGCCAAGGCACATACCGATTCCGGAGCCAAGGCACATGCCCAAGCCAATATTGCCCATAGCAGAGCCCAGCGCAACGCCGATGCTCATGCCCAGACACATGCCGATGGCAATCGAGGAGCCGAGCTTTTGTTCGCGTCGATTCTTTTCACGCGCCTCGGGTGCGATCTGTTCAAAATACGCTTTCTTTGCATTTTCATATCCTTGCGCATCGTCTGCAAATTGCTGTGCCCATGCTTGTTTTTGCTCGATCCACGCCTGTGTATCTTTCTTGCTTGCGCGGTGTTTGCCGAGAATGCCCATGTGTGCGTCAATCGTGTCGTGGTCGTTGGCATCCACGCAATAGGCCTTGTATGAGAGTCCGGACTGATGCAGCGTATACGTTCCGTCGCCGCTTTCTACGTATCCGAGCGCAACAAGCTGTTTGGCTGCCTCGACGTCCTTGAGCAGCACCATGATATCGATCACCGGCTGTGCAGGCACACCGGGAATAGCGGTTGAACCGATGTGATACGTGCCCGGGCAGGGCTTGCCCAATGCTTTTTTGATCAGCTTGGATTGCTCTTTGTAGGCCTTATTCCATTCTTTGCTGTAATTTGCCAAAATAGCCATATAAACCCCTCTCAATCAAAAATCTTTCTCATATGCACGTGCTCAACGCCTTCGTCGTAGTCAATCTCTCCATAAGGCGTATAACCGCACTTGCGGTAGAATTGCTCGGCTCTGCATTGCGCGTGCAGGGAAATGCTGCATCCGCCAAGTGCGCGCACGTGCGTTTCTGCCGCTGCAAGCATCAAGGCGCCAAGTCCCTTGCCACGGTGCTCTTTCATTACGGCAAGCCTGCCTACGTGATATCCGTCCTCGGCAAGCCAGATGCGGCAGGTTGCCACGGGCTCTTGCTCGTCAAAAAGAACCAAATGCGTTGCAACCCCGTCAAGGGCGTCAAATTCTTCCGTAAATCCTTGCTCTTGCATAAATACAGTAACACGTATTTGCTTTGCTGCCTTAGGCAGCGCGTAAAAAGTTTCTGTCCTCATAATCAGCCTCTTGTGAAATTTTGACTTGATTATATCACACGGTGCTTTATAATGCAAGGGATAATGCAAAAAAAGTTGCAGGCATATCATTTTCATACGCCTGCAACAAGGTTTTATTCAATTTCCTCTTCAAGCTCGTCCTCGGGAATGGGCGTGACAAGCACGGTCAGCTGCGTGACGCGCATGTCGTCCATTTCGTCTACGACGATGCACATGTTTTTATAGGTAAAACTGTCGCCAACGTGCGGATCTGCATCGGTAGCCTCAACAGCCCAACCGCCCATGGTCTTGTATTCGCACGCAAACTCATCGTCCTCGTGCTCGATCTCGGCAAAGAAATCGTCAATATTCATGTCACCGGATACCTCGTAGGTGTTCTCGCCGGTCTTGCGGAACTCCTTGACAATAACGTCGGATTCATCCCAGATGTCGCCAACCAGCTCCTCGAGGATATCCTCCATTGTCACGATGCCCATCGTGCCACCAAACTCGTCAACCACAATCAAAAGATGGGTTTTATGCTCGCGCATAACGCCCAGCGCGTTTGGCAGGCGAAGCGTTTTATGTACCAGCTTAGGCTTGATCAAAAGGGATTCGATGTCGATCTTGCTTACGTCACCGTTCACCTCGGTCAGCTCCTTGTAGAAGTGGTTGAGCACCAGTATACCGATAATATTGTCAATACTGTCGCGGTAAACGGGGATACGGGAATAACGTGACTCTTCCGCGATTTGCAAAATTGCCTCGGGATCGTCGTCAATGTCGATCTGCACCATATCGATACGGGGCGTCATGATCTCGCGTACCGTGGTTTCGGGGAACTCCAGCGTGCTTTGCAGCAGCTCGCCCTGCTCCTCGTCTATCACGCCCTCCTCCTCAACGGTTTCGATGATGGTGGAAAGCTCTTCTTCGGTTACGGTAGGCGCATCCTCGTCGTCCTTACCCCAAATGCGCTGTAAGCGGCGCATGGCAGCTGTGACGACGAATACGATAGGGAACAACACCCAAGCGAGAATACGGATGGGATACGCCACGAATTGCGACCACTTTTCGGGTCTTGCCTTACCCATATTCTTAGGCAAAATCTCGCCGAAAATCAAAATGATCACGGTCATAATCAAGGTGGTCAGCACGGGGGCAAGCTCATCTGCACCGGCGAAGTCACGCTTGGTCATGAAGTTTAAGATCACGACCGTCGCAGCAGTAGTAGCAGCGGTATTGACAAGATTATTGCCAATGAGAATGGTGCAAAGCGTTCCTGTGAAATTTTCGCTCAGATACAGGGCAACCTTTGCGGTATTATCGCCGGATTCAATGGCTTTCTTCAGTCTTGCAGGATTGAGGGAGTTGATGGCAATCTCACTGCTTGAAAAGAAAGCAGAGAGCAGTACCATCAAAGCAATGATAATCAGATAGAAGATCATGTCTCGTCATCCCCCTTTTCATCCGGAACATGAATGACGACCTGTGTCAGCCTTCCGTCCTTAACTTCATCTGCAATGATTTCAACGTCTTCGAAATCAAAGCTTTCTTCCTCCTCGGGCATTCTGCCCAAGGTGTCAAGAATAAAGGAGATCAGCGGCTTTTGCGCAGACGTGGGCGCGGGAACAGGCAAGCCGATGCGGGAGAAAGCTTCCCCCACCGTCATGCGCGAGGTTACGCGGAAGTAGTTTCCGCCAAGCTTAATGAAGTCGGGGTCAACTACGTCATCCTCGTCCCAAATCTCACCAACCAGCTCTTCAAGAAAGTCCTCAATCGTTACAATACCGATCGTGCTTGCCTTGTCATCAATGACAACCGCCAAGTAATAGCGGTGCTGACGCATGATAGTCAAAAGGTCATCAATGTTGGCTGTCGCCTTGACAAAGAAAGCGGGAATCAGTAACGAACGCAGCTCAAGATCGGGATTTTTCAAGTATTCTTTCAGAAATGCGCGGATAGGTAGCGTTCCGATGATGTTGTCAAGATCGCCGTCGCAAACGGGGATACGTGAGTGCGAGGTGTTCATGATAACGTCCTTGATCTGCTCGTTGCTCATGGTGAGGTCAACGTATAGAATATCCTGACGTACGGTCATGACGTCGGCAGCAGTTGTGTCCGCAAATTCCAGCGCAGATTTGAGCATATCACTCTGCTCCTCGTCCACAACGCCTTCTTCTTCAATGGTGTCGATAATGTCGTAAAGCTCATCTTCTGTAATTGACGGCTCTTCGTTGGCTTTGAACACGCGTGCAATCAACTTGTTCAAAAACGAAAAAACAGCCACAATAGGTGTAAAAAGCTTCATCAGCAAGCGCAAGGGAGTAGCGAACAGCAATGCAATGCTTTCGCTTCGGTCACTTGCAAGACTCTTGGGGATCATCTCGCCGAAAATAAATACAACTACCGTGACGTATATCGTACATATTAAGTTGATGGTATCCTCGTCCAAGCCCGAAGGGGATAATAATTGCGCAGCAACGACGGTAGCCACTGAGGCTGCCGCAATGTTAACAATATTATTACCAACGAGAATAGTGGTCAGTGCACGTTCGAAGTGATTTGTAACGTACAAAGCGCGCTTTGCCTTACGGTCACCGTCGTCAGCCTGACTTTTAATTCTGATTTTGTTCAGTGCTACAAAAGCACTTTCCGTAGCCGAGAAGTATCCACTGCAGGATACAAGGGCAACAAATACGATTAAAAGCAAAAATAATCGTATACTGTCTGCGTCCATGATTGAAATAGTTTCTCCTTATTATCAAAATGTTATTCAACATTATATATGATATGATTGGTTTTGTCAATAGTTTTCTGAAAATTCGAGGATTTCTGATGCTTTTTTGGAAAAAATCGGCTGCTGAATTGAAAAATATAAAAAAACGTTTGCATTTTTCATACATTTGTGATATAATATACGAGTTATCAACAAGAAGGGAGGGCAGAGTATGCAGGATACGAGCAAATATCAGTATCTTGGGAAGATCAACGACACCCAATCGCTGAAAGACCTTGACGGGCAGGCAATACTTTGCCTGAACAGAGAGATCAGAGAATTTTTAATAGAGCGCGTCAGTGAAAACGGCGGACACCTGGCATCTAATCTTGGCGTGGTTGAGCTGAGCGTGGCATTGCACCGTGTGTTCGATTCTCCCAAGGATCACATCATTTGGGACGTGGGGCATCAATGCTACGTACATAAAATGCTGACAGGCAGACTCGACAACTTTGATACGCTCAGGCAGAGCGGCGGGCTTTCCGGGTTTACAAAACGCAGCGAGAGCACGCACGATCCTTTCGGCGCGGGGCACAGCTCTACGTCGATCTCGGCAGCCCTTGGCTTTGCCATGACCGATAAGCTTTCCGGCTCGGATGCGTACACCATTGCCGTGATAGGTGACGGTGCGTTTACGGGGGGCATGGTGCACGAGGCACTCAACAACGTGGAAAAGGATCTGAGGTTGATCATCGTGCTCAATGAAAACGAGATGTCAATTGCCAAGAATACGGGACGCTTTGCCAATACCTTGGCAAAGATTCGCCGCGGGCATGCCTATTTCAAAGCGAAAAAGGTGACAAGAAATTTCGTCAAGAGCATTCCTTTGATCGGCAAGCCTTTATTTGCAGCTCTCAAGCGTATCAAAATGGGCGTTAAGAATTTTCTTTACGGCAGTAATTATTTTGAGGATCTGGGACTTACTTATCTCGGTCCCGTCGACGGCAACGACGCAGCAGCGATCGAGGCTCTTTTGCGCGAAGCAAAGAAGCTGGATGAAAGCGTGATTATTCATGCTAAAACGCAAAAGGGTCTTGGATATGAGCCCGCTGAGCAAGCGCCAACAGCATATCATGGTGTTTCTCCTGTGGGAAAGACCTCGCAAAAGCCCAACTACTCCAAGGTTTGCGGGCAGGTACTAACCGAGCTTGCAAACGAGGATGAGCGCATTTGTGCCATTACTGCAGCGATGGGAGACGGCACGGGACTGGAAACCTTCCATCAAGCGCACCCCGAACGCTACTTTGACGTCGGTATTGCCGAGGAGCATGCCGTGACCTTTGGCGCGGCAATGGCTGCAAACGGGTATTTGCCCGTGTTTGCCGTATATTCCACGTTTTTACAAAGAGCATACGATCAGGTGATACATGACGTTGCGCTGCAGGATCTGCCGCTTGTGCTGTGTATTGACCGCGCAGGCATCAGTGCAGCGGACGGTGCTACGCACCACGGAATTTTTGACGTGGCGTTCCTGTCGCATATTCCGGGTTTCAAGATCTATACGCCTGTGACTGCTGACGGACTTGCACTGTCGCTCAAAACAGCGATCAAAGACGCATGTCCCGTGGCAATCCGTTACCCCAACGGCAGAGAGCATGACGACGTGCTGACAAGATTTTATCCGAACGGTGCTTGCGACGATATCGACGTGCGCGCATGGAACGTGCAGGGCGCACAATGCGTGATTGTGACGCACGGTAAGATCGTGCGCGAGGCAATCAAGGCGGTCGAAGCCTTGAAGGAGCAGGGCATTCGCACAGGGATTTTGCTGTGCGAATATATCAAGCCTTACGATCAGCTCGCTGATCGAGTTGCAGAACTGATTGGTAACCCCGAAACGCCCATTGTCTTCCTTGAAGAGGAGATTCGCGCAGGCGGCTTTGGCATGATGTTGTCTGACGCCATGCAAAGACAAGGCACGCTCCCGCGACACACAATCATGGCAGTTGACGATAATTTCGTTGTCCAGACAAAGAATGAATCGGTTTATACCACCGCAGGGATTGATGCGCATTGTATTGCAGACACTGCCGCAAAGCTGCTTGTTTACAATTAAGATACGATTTATTGTTGGTTTCGAAACAAATTCGGATTAGAATTGAAATGCAATCTGTATTGCAAAATAATATTGATGAGGTGTATTATGAAAAGAATTGTAGCGGTACTTAGTTTGTTTAGCTTGCTTTTGGCGATGGGATTTGTGCTTTGCTCCTGCGGAACTGAGCTTGATCGTTCGGTTAAGGATGCAGATAAGCAAATTGCTGATTATAATGATCCCGAAAAGGTTCCGTACGGAGGAAAGTATTCCAGCGAGCTTGTATACAGAGAGGCTGATGACGCGTATGATTATATCATTACTGTGGATATCGCAACGTATACCGGTGGCGCAGGTTATGCAGACAAGGTCGAAAATCTTGTATATAATATGCAGCAAAGAATGAGTGGTTATTTCAGCGATAATGAAAACGTCACAGTATACGTAAAGGTTTATAACGGTGACACGTTTATCCGCCAATACAAGAATTGGGAATTGGATGCTCAATAAGATAGTCGTATGTGAAAGGGGCTTTCTCACTTTTCAGTGAGAAAGCCCCTTGGTTATTTATTTACTTAATTTCAATAATCGATTCATTCCACATCTCGGGAGCCTGGTAACCCATGAGATTAACCATGGTAGCCGCGACGTTGGAAAGACCGAAGTTGCCGTTATCAGCCTTGACACTGTAGAAGTTCTTTGCATCGGTATTGTCGTAAATGATGCAGGGAACGGGGTTGAGTGTATGGCTGGTCTTTGCCTTGAAGTTGCCGTTCTTGTCAGCCTTGGGCTGCTTGGTCTTTTTGTCCATTTCGTACATCTCGTCCGCGTTGCCGTGGTCAGCGGTGATCAGAGCTACGCCGCCAAGCTCGTCAACGACCTTGAGGATGCGAGCAAGCTGCAGATCAAGTGCTTCCATGGAGCAACGGGTTGCTGCCAGAGAGCCGGTATGACCAACCATGTCACCGTTGGGGAAGTTAACGCGATAGTAGGTGTACTTGCCCTCGCGTAAAGCGCTGATCAGCTCGTCGGTGATCTCGGCGCACTTCATCCAGGGTCTCTGCTCGAAGGGAACGGTATCCGAGGGGATTTCGATATAGGTCTCCAGCTCCTCGGAGAACTTGCCCGACTTGTTTCCATTCCAGAAGTAGGTGACGTGACCGTATTTCTGGGTCTCGGAGATCGCGAGAACCGGGATGCCCGTGTTGGCCATATACTCACTCATGGTATTGGTGATCTCGGGGGGATTGACCAGGTAGCGTGCGGGGATATGAAGGTCGCCGTCATACTCCAGCATACCCGCATACAAAACAGCGGGAACACGCTTTCTGTCAAACATGGCAAAATCAGCACCGCCCTCGAAGGCTTTGGAAATCTCGATCGAACGGTCACCGCGGATGTTGAAGAAGATCACGCTGTCGCCATCCTCGATCGTTCCAACAGGCTTTCCATCCTTCGCGATAACGAAGGGAGGAAGATCCTGGTCAATCACCTTCAGCTCCGCGCGGTAGGTTTCAAGCTCCTCGGAGAATTTGCCCGACTTATTGCCGTTCCAGAAATAGGTCACGTGGCCATACTTCTGGGTTTCAGAAATTGCAAGCTCGGTGATGCCTGCGCTCACAAGGTACTCTGTCATAGTGTTTGTGATCTCGGGGGGAGAAACGAGGTACC
>JAFNZX010000218.1 GCA_017382615.1 Clostridia bacterium
CGCATTGAGGTGCAGTATTGCTCGGTGTCGCGCTCGCACGAGCTGCGCATGGCAGTTACCGATATGGTTAAATATACCGAAAACCGCATCCGTGCCCACATGGGCGTCAAATCGCGCCTCGGTGTGGGAACGCTGAGTGACGCGGTCAAGCGCGAGATGGACGTATATCTCGATACCGTCGTGCCGCGCATGAAAAATCCCGAGCGCGAGCAAATCGAGCAGTATGAAAAGCTGTATGATCTGCCCAACACGCCGCTTGACCTTTCGCACAGTGAGGAGATCGAGCAAGCATCGTGGGAGACGACCAGACGCCTTGTTGAGGCATTTGAGGATACCCCCGACGATTTGCCATCCGTAGGGGCGGATTCCATATCCGCCCGCGAATCTATCCCCACCCCCGTAGGGGCGGATTCCATATCCGCCCGCAAATCTATCCCCACCCCCGTAGGGGCGAATCACGATTCGCCCGCGGTTTTCGATACTCCGGAACGGGCGAATCTTGATTCGCCCCTACAAAGCACCGTCGCCCCCGACGGTGACGATGCATTACGTGGTGCTCTTGCCGATTATCTGCCCTTTATCCGCGCGGCAGCAGATTGCAACGCGGGTGCGCAAATGGCGTTTTGTCGCAGTGTGGGCAAGATGATCGATGCCGTGGCGGACGAGATCAACGGCATTGCTGCCGACGTGTTCGGTGACGTGATATTGGAAGAGGGCGGCAGCGGATATGCCGTGATTGAAGATTATAAAGAGCAGCTACAGTACCTTTGGAGGGAATAAAGATGGAACAAAAAATACAACAAGTACCAAGACGCGTGCTCGGCGCACTGCTTGCATCGGTTTCGGCGGGCGTTGTGCCGCGCTCGGGCGCACCGTATATTGCCATCGGCAGACAGGATGAGATTGCCGCGCTCTTGTCCGACCTGGAACAGGTCAACGAGGGCGGTGCGGGTATGCGCTTTTTGGTGGGCAGATACGGCAGCGGTCAAAGCTTTTTAATGCAGCTCATTCGCGGCTATGCCCGTGAGCGTGACTTTATAACGGCAGACTGTGACCTCTCACCCGAGCGCAGACTGTAAGGCACGGGCGGCAGCGGTGTGGCTACCAACCGTGAACTGATGAAAAATCTTGCCTCCAAGGCATCTCCCGACGGAGGTGCTTTGCCCAAGATCATTGCAAGATGGATCGCCTCCTTGCAGGCGGAGCTGGTTGCAGAGGGCTCTTCGCCCGATTCCGCTACCTTTGAAGCCGCACTCAACGCGCGCGTTATGCACAAGCTTGCCGGGGTGGAATTTCTGGTGGGCGGTTTTGATTTTGCCCGCGTTATCACGGCATACTACCGCGCCTATATGCGCGGAGGCGAGGACGACCGCGAGACCATGAGTGCTTGCCTGCGCTGGCTGCGCGGTGAGTTTTCCACCAAAACCGAGGCAAAGGGCGCACTGGGTTTCTCGGTTTCCGTTATCATAGACGATGATAACTGGTATGATTTTCTCAAGCTGTGGGCGTCGTTGGTGCGCATGATGGGCTATCGCGGCTTGGTCGTGTTTATCGACGAGTGCGTCAACCTGTATAAGATCGTGCACCGCGTCAGCCGCGAGAATAACTATGAAAAAATCCTTTCCATGTTTAACGATACGCTGCAAGGGCGAGCACCGGGGCTTGAAATCGTGTTTGGCGGTACGCCCCAGTTTTTGGAGGACACCCGTCGAGGACTCTTTTCCTATGAGGCACTGCGCTCGCGTTTGTGCGACAGCCGCTTTACCGTAGAAGGGTATAAAAATCTGATCGGCCCCGTCATCCGCCTACGCAGACTTTCGGACGACGAGCTGTTCGCGCTGCTTTCGCGCATCACCCAGCTGTACGCACAGTATTACGGGGTGCAGCCCCGCATCACCAAGGAGCAGCAGGTCACTTTTCTGCAAGCCTGCCTTTCCCGCGCAGGTGCTGACAGCATGATTACACCGCGTGAAATGCTGCGTGACTATATGACGGTTCTGAACGTGCTGATGCAGAATCCCGAAGCGCGTTTTGAGGACGTGGTCAAAACCGCACCGACCACCCCCGTAGGGGCGAATCACGATTCGCCCGCATCCATGACCACCCCCGTAGGGGCGAATCACGATTCGCCCGCATCCATGACCACCCCCGTAGGGGCGGATTCCATATCCGCCCGCGATAACCAAACCCGCAAATTCACCCCCGATGACCTTGACTTCTGATAAGGAGGGAAGCGCATGACCAAGGCAGACGAGATTTTTGAACGCTTTCCCGATTTTATCAGGGAATTTATTTACACGAATACCTGGGACTCACTGCGCCCTGTGCAAATGGCGGCTGCCGAGACGTTGTTCGGGACAGACCGTAATCTGCTCTTGACCTCGTCCACCGCAAGCGGCAAGACCGAGGCTGCCTTCTTTCCCATTCTTACAGAGCTTTGGGAAAATCCTCCCACGAGCGTGGGCGTCATTTATATAGCCCCCTTGAAAAGTCTGATCAACGACCAGTTTTTCCGCATTGAGCAGCTGCTTGACCAAAGCGGCATTTCCGTGACGCATTGGCACGGTGACGTTGCCGCCTCGCATAAGCGTAAGCTGCTGGAAAATCCGCGCGGCGTGCTGCAGATCACGCCCGAGTCCTTGGAGGCAATGCTGATCTCGCGCTCCAACGATATTCCGCGTCTGTTTGGCGACCTCCGCTACGTGGTGATTGACGAGATTCATACGCTCACGGGCACGGACAGAGGCAACCAGATCCGCTGCCAACTTGACCGCATCACGCACTTGATCGGGCATGACGTGCGCCGCGTGGGGCTTTCCGCTACCATTGGCGATCCGCAGGGCGCGGCGGCATGGCTGAGTGAGGGCACGGGCAGGGAAACCGACGTGCCGGAATTTCCCGAGGGCAAGATCCGCTGGAGATTGGGACTGGAGCATTTTTACGTGCAAAATCCCAAGGCAACGCAGGGGAAGGACGAATCCGAGAAGAACGGCGAAGAGGCGACCGAAACGCCTGCCATGCTGGACGCGGGCTACGAGTACGCCTACGATTGCGTCAAGGACAAAAAATCTCTGGTGTTTTCCAACTCCAGAGAAGAAACCGAATACGTGTGCGCCACGCTCCGCCAGATCGCGCGTGCAAGAGGCGACCGTGATGTGTTTTTGATCCACCATGGCAACCTGTCGGCATCCTTGCGTGAGGAAGCCGAGCTCAAAATGAAAAACGAGGAGGAGTTTGCCGTCACCTGCGCCACGGTCACCATGGAGCTGGGCATTGACATCGGGCGCCTTGAGCGCGTGCTGCAAAACCAAGCGCCTAACTCGGTCAGCGGCTTTTTGCAGCGACTCGGTCGCTCCGGCAGACGCGGCCAGCCGCCCGAGATGATGATGGTGTTCCGCGAGGAGGATCCGCTGCCCAATACCCCCTTGCCGCAGCTGATTCCGTGGGAGCTGTTGCGCGGTATTGCCATCGTGCAGCTGTATATTGAGGAACGCTTTATTGAGCCGCCCATGCGCAAAAAGCTGCCGTATTCGCTGCTGTTCCATCAAACCTTGAGCATTCTTGCCGCGCAGGGCGAGCTGACGCCCGCCGCGCTTGCCGCCAAGGTGCTTTCCTTGCCACCTTTTCTTGGCGTGCGCAAGGAGGACTATAAGGTGCTCATGATCTCCATGCTCAACAATGATTTCCTCGAAATGACCGAGGAAAAGGGCTTGATCGTGGGCTTGGCGGGCGAAAAGCTGCTCAAAAGCTTCCGCTTTTATGCCGTGTTTAAGGACAGCGAGGATTATACCGTGCGCTGCGGCTCGGACGAGATTGGCACCATCACCACGCCGCCTCCCGTGGGCGACCGCTTTGCCCTGGCAGGGCGCGTATGGGAGGTGGAGGAGCTGGACATGGCGCGCAAGCTGATCTACGTCAAAAGCGTTGAGGGTAAAATGGAGATTTCCTGGCCGGGAGATTTTGGCGAGATCCATACCAAGATCCTTGAGCGCATGAAGCAGATCCTGATAGAGGATACCGTATATCCTTACCTCAAGGACAACGCTCGCGCACGTCTTGACGTGGTGCGTCACGTGGCAAGAAATACGGGTATGCACGAGCATTCGCTCATTCACTTGGGCGGGTACAGCTGGTGCCTCTTTCCTTGGCTTGGCACGCGCGCCTTCCGCACGCTGCGCCGCCTCTTAAAAAAGCACGCAAAGCAGCTGGGCATTTCGGGCATTGAGTTTGAGGGCTGCTATTATATCACCTTCAAAATGGAAAAGAGCGGGGATTTCGCGCTGATAGGGGAGCTTTGCCGTATTGCAGAGCAGGGAATTGATCCCGAATCCCTGGTAGAAGCAAGCGAGCTGCCCGTGTTTGAAAAATACGACGATTACGTGCCGGGTGAGCTTTTGCGTCAAGCGTACGCCACCGACAGATTGACCGTGCCGCCCGTGGCACAAAGGTTGCACGAGATCCTGAAGGAATATTAACGCCGCGCGGTGTAGTCGATCAGCAAAACACCGCCGCACAGTACCACCAAGCCGCCGAGGATATGCTCGATAGCGGGTATGTACGCTGTGCCTATCAAACCGGGATTTTGCGTAAAGGCTGCCTCAACGCGCATCGCTGTGTCGCATGCGGCAAGGGCCAACGCGTTCAGTCCGCCCAAAGCCGTGTAAAAGGCAGGCGCGGTCAGAAAATATCTGTTTGTTTTTCGTTTGATCCGATTCATGACACCCTCCTTTCATTTTCGTCATTCTATCATAATCTCGCTTAAAAATCCAGTAAAAAGTCTTGGCAGGGCAGGAAGATCATGCTGTATAACCTCAAAATGTAGAAAAATTTCGCGTTTTTTTAAATATTTAACACAATATGTTGTGTAAGGTCTTTACAAATACGGAAAAGTGTGTTATACTTGACACAGAAATTTTTTTCTTTCGGAGGAAAAGTATTTATGAATTGTCCCGCTTGTGGATATGCAGAGAGCAAGGTTGTGGATTCCAGACCCGTAAACGATGGTGCCAGCATCCGTCGCAGACGCGAATGCCTGCAGTGTCAAAAGCGTTTTACCACGTTTGAGATCATGGAGTCGGTGCAGATTTTCGTCGTCAAGAAAAACGGTGAAAAGCAGCTTTTTGATAAGTCCAAGCTGCTTGTCGGTGTGCTCAAGGCAACGCAAAAGCGTCCCGTCAACGCTGAGGAAATCGTCAATCAGATCGAGCAGGACCTGCAAAACTCGCTGCGCCAGGAGGTCAACTCCCGCGAGCTTGGCGAGATGGTCATGGACATTCTGCGCGAAAAGGACGAGGTGGCGTACGTGCGCTTTGCTTCTGTTTACCGCGAGTTTAACGACATTGATTCCTTTATGGCGGAGCTCAAATCGCTCAAACGCCGCAATTCCAAGAAAAAAGCTGAATAAATTTATACAAAAAAGACCGAAATGTGACAAATTTCGGTCTTTTTTGTTGCAATTTTCTGCTCTTTACTGTATAATGTGGGTGTAAAGAAGTGATAAAGGAGCTATGTATGGCGACAAAGAAAGCATCCCGTATGAGAAAGGTATATTTTCTTCGGTTTCTGTTTCGCGTTTGCGTGCTGATCGCGCTTGCCGTGCTGTTTGCCGTCAGACCCGAGAGTGCCGACGTGATCGGGGGAACAGCCGTGTTTTCGCAGTTCCATCCCACGCACCTGCTTTTATATGCGCTGTGGGGCATTTGGACGTTTGACATGATCTTTCAGATCGTGCCCAGCAAGGGCTGGTTTTCCATGGGCTCGCTCAAGGTGTTTGGGCGCAATTACAGCCCCTGCGCAAATTGCGATCAGGTTGACCGTCGCACGCTGCGCAAGAAATATTTCAAGGAAGGCTTGAAGATTTGGTGTTTCTGGGGACCCTTGAGTGCCGCTTTGGCGCTTGCATGGTTCTTGTGGCTGAAGCCCCTGGGCGCGTATTGGTTTCCCATGCTGTTCGTTGCCGCGTTTTACGTGTGTGATCTGATCTGCGTGCTGTTCTGGTGTCCTTTTCGCGTGTGGTTTATGAAAAACCGCTGCTGCACCACCTGCCGCATCTTCAACTGGGATCATTTTATGATGTTCACGCCGTTTTTGTTTCTCCCCGGGGTATATACCTGGTCGCTGGCGGGGCTTTCGACGATTATTTATGTCATTTGGGAGGTTCAGGTCTATACCCATCCCGAACGATTTACCGACGCCTGCAACGATACGCTCAAATGCAAGAATTGCACCGACCGCCTGTGCGGGAAGTTTTGAATAGAAAAAACGCCGAATGGGGATGCAAAATAAGCGGTAAAATAATCAAATACCAATGCTTTCAAATAGTAATTGCCGTAGGCGCGGGCGATCACTGATCGCCCCTACGGCTGTTTTTGTTTGGGCTTTACTTAACAAAACCCACAACATAGTCACTTGTAGGGGCGATCAGTGATC
>JAFNZX010000026.1 GCA_017382615.1 Clostridia bacterium
ATATCCGCCCACAATCTCTCTGCCATTTCGGCAGGATAGCCGGTCTTGTCACCGTACACGTCCAGCGTACGCGGCGGGATCACCACGGTCAGCGGAAGATTTTGCGCTGCAAGGTCCGCGGACAACTGATTCAGCGCATTTGTCTGCGCGGCAACGCTATCCGTGGAATAATAGTCGGTGTCATACACGCGGGTCAGTCTGTCCACGTAAGAATCAAACCAACGAACGGCAAGCACGCCGTCCTTGCCTAAAGCCACGCCGTTGTTGCCCATCTTGCCGATTGCAAGCTCGGCAATGCCCTTAATGCCCACCAGCGCGTCACGCACGGGAAACTGATCGGCAAAGTATTCGTTCATGTCCGAGCCGAATTTGCCGTCCTTGAGCGACGCCCAGGTCAGCTTGGGAAAGGTCTGCAGGCTGCGGTTTTCTTCCTCAGAGAAGTCGTTATCGGGCAATGCCGCAAACAAAATCAAGCCCAGTGCCAAAGGCAGCACGAACAGCGCAATTGTCAGTATATGAATGAATTTTTGATGCTTCATGCTTACCTCCTCAGAAAATATAGTAAAGGAACGGGCTGAAGGTGGAATCCACCAGATATGCCGTGCAAAGCACGAGCAAAAGCGCACACGCCACGGGGGTTATATACGCTACAAGGGGCTTGTCCTTGCATTTGTCAAACAGCTTTTTGGGCAAGGGGGTCACGCCAATAAAGCACACGGTCAAGAGCGGCAGATAGCGCAACGCCTCGTATAGTGCTATGGGTGAGGCAAAGCCCACCGTGCCGATACCGAACATGCCCGTAAAGATTGCCCAGCCCTCGGAGAGGTTGGGGAATGCAAAAATGATCCAACCGATGCCGATCAGCAAAAGCGCATAGGCGTGCGTCAAGACGCGCGGCACTTTTTCAAAGGCTTTGAGTAAGAACGCCTTTTCAAGCACCAAAATGACCAGGAAATACGCGCCCCAGAGCACGAAATTCCAAGACGCACCGTGCCAAAGACCCGTCAGCAGCCAAACTGCGGCAAGGTTGAGATACTGACGCGCCTTTCCCTTTCGGTTGCCGCCCAGCGGGATATACACGTACTCGCGAAACCACGTGGAAAGCGTGATGTGCCAGCGACGCCAGAATTCGGTAATACTCCTTGAAATATAAGGGTAATCAAAGTTCTCGGGGAATTTAAAGCCGAACATCATGCCAAGACCGATTGCCATATCGGAGTAGCCGGAAAAGTCGTAATAGATGTGCAACGTGTAGCAAATGACGGTCATCCACGCGCCAAGCGCGGTGTGCTCAAAGCCTGCAGCCGCCGAGAAATAGCGGAACGCGGCAGCCGCGCCGTCACCAAGCAGCACCTTTTTGGCAAGACCTGCGCAAAAGCGGCGCACGCCTGCGGCAAAGTCAGCCAAATTCTCGCGGCGACCGATGAGCTGATCGTCCACGTCGCGGTAACGCACGATAGGACCTGCGATGAGCTGCGGAAACAGCGTAACGTAGGTGCCAAAGGCGAAATAGTTCTTTTGCACCTCTGTTTCGCGGCGGTACAGATCAATGGTATAGGACATGATCTGGAAGGTGTAGAACGAAATGCCCACGGGCAGCGACAATCCCTCAATCGGCTTGGCAACCCCCGACAGGAACGGGATCAACGACAGCGTTTCCATGGTGAAGTTGAAGTATTTGAAGAACAGTAAAAACGACAGGTTGAGGGCAAGCGAAAGAATCATTGCCGCCTTGCACTTCCCGGGGGAGGTATGGCGGTATTTTTCGATAAAGAAGCCGCCCACGTACGCCACCGTGATGGATGCCATCATCAAAAGAATATACAACGGCTCGCCCCAGCCGTAGAACACCAGCGACAGCACGAAAAGTACCACGTTTCTCCATTTACGCGGAAAAACGTAGTACGCAGCCAGCGTCAGCGGCAGATATGCAAACAAAAAAATCAACGACGAAAATACCACGGCAAGCTCCTTTGATTATCTATCATTCATGGTTTCCGTAAAAACCGGTAATTATTCTAAAGTATAAGTATATTATAAAATATTATGCGAATTTTGTCAACCAAGCAAGCAGGGTTTAATAGAAAAAAACAACGCTTTTCGTCAGTGAATTCATGCAGGCAGGAGGAGCAAGCCCCTCCCCTACCGCTCGATGGAATAGAAGCAAAAACCGTTTCGCAAGGTCAGCTGTTCGCTCAACCGTCGTAGGGGAGGGGCTTGCTCCTCCTATACACAGGCACAAAGTAATTTGCCTATAAGCCCTATCCTACGTACATCCGTAAAAAAATTCCCGATTTCACTTGACAAAATGCTTTGAATGTAATATAATATCGCATGTATCGGCTTTGACGGGAAGAAGTACCCGCATGCGACTCACAGAAAGTACCCGGTTGATGAGAGGGGCGAGGACGGCAGCGGCGAAATACATCCCCGAGCTCCGCCCCGAACGGTTTTCCCTTGTAGGCTGCGGCGGCAATTCCCCGTTATCGGAATGCGACTGCGCGTTTTTGACAAGCAGCCGACAGAGGCTTCTTTTGCAAGAAAGGAGCGAAGCAAGGTGGTAACACGGCGGCGTCCCCGCCCGTCCTTGATTTCGGTGCGTACCGAGGTCGGGGACTTTTTATTTTTTATACACACAAAGGAGAACACAAACTATGCAAATCTATGAAGAATTGCAAGCGAGGGGACTGATCGCCCAGGTCACCGATGAAGCAGAGATCAGAGATATGATCAACCAAGGTAAGGCGACCTTCTACATCGGCTTTGACCCCACCGCTGATTCCCTGCACGTTGGTCACTTCATGGCACTGTGCCTGATGAAGAGACTGCAGATGGCAGGCAACAAGCCCGTCGTACTCATCGGCGGCGGCACCGCTATGGTCGGTGACCCCTCGGGCAGAACCGACATGCGTCAGATGATGACCGAAGAAACCATTGCACACAACGTTGAGTGCTTCAAGCAGCAGATGTCCCGCTTTATTGACTTTGGCGAGGGCAAGGCGATCCTTGTCAACAACAAGGATTGGCTGATGCAGCTCAATTACGTTGAGGTACTGCGCGACGTTGGCGCATGCTTCTCCGTCAACAAGATGCTCAGCGCAGAGTGCTACAAGCAAAGAATGGAAAAGGGTCTTTCCTTCTTAGAGTTCAACTACATGATCATGCAGTCCTACGACTTCTACCATCTGTACAAGAACTATGGCTGCAACATGCAGTTTGGCGGCGACGACCAGTGGTCCAACATGCTGGGCGGTACCGAGCTGATCCGCAGAAAGCTTGGCAAGGACGCTTACGCCATGACCATTACCCTGCTGCTCAACTCCGAGGGCAAGAAGATGGGTAAGACCGCATCGGGTGCCGTATGGCTTGACCCCAAGAAGACCACTCCCTACGACTTCTACCAGTACTGGAGAAACGTAAACGACGCGGACGTTCTCAAGTGCATCCGTATGCTGACCTTCCTGCCTCTTGAGCAGATCGACGCAATGGATTCCTGGGAGGGCGCACAGCTCAATACCGCCAAGGAAATTCTTGCTTACGAGCTGACCAAGCTGGTACACGGCGAAGAGGAAGCAGAAAAGGCACAGGCACAGGCACGCTCCCTGTTCTCCGCAGGCGGCGAGGCAAACGCTCCCGAGTATAAGCTGACCGACGCTGACTTCACCGGCGGCATGGTTGAGGGTCAGATCGACATCGGCTCCGTCATGGTCAAGGCAGGACTTGTCAAGTCCAAGTCCGAGGCACGCACCGCAATTCAGCAGGGCGGCGTGACCGTAGACGGCGAAAAGATCACCGACTTCAAGACCGCTTACACCAAGGCTGATCTTGCAGAAGGCAAGCTGTTCCGCAAGGGCAAGAAGACCTTTGTAAAGGTAATTGCAGAGTAATTGAACATCATTCCCCCGCCCGCGGCAATGCCGCGGGCGGTTTTTTCATAGGGAAAAATGCCATATCCGCCACATCTTGTGTCATCCTGCGCGAGCGATGCTGCAGAGCAGCGAGCGAGTCGAACTTTTGCGGGTCGAGGGCGCGACGTGACCGAGCAAGCAAAAGCGCGAATATTCGCCAAAGGCGAATGTGATACCGGGGACTGTCCCCCCGTGTCGTGTCCGCAGGACATGATACTGCGGGACTGTCCCCCGTGTCGTGGCGACGCGGGAACTGTGAACGGTTTGTGCAACGTCTGTTTAGCCAAAGTCACATTTGCGCCCGCGGCGGGACGTAAAGCCCCGCCCTACGAAATCATCCGTACTGAATGGAGATCCTCAAAACGCCTCCCGCGTTTTGCCTTTCAAAAATCCGCAATTCGTTGCAGATTTTTGAAAGTTCGACTCCGCAAATTCACCGCGTTGCGGTGAATTATCTTCGCATCAGGATGACACGGACGAGGGGAGGCGGCATGCGGCGGGACATAAAGCCCCGCCCTACATCTTGAAAAATTTCAAAATATATGCTAAAATATTGTCAGCAAAGCAAGGGGCTTTGCGACTTATAAGGTAGAGCCCCCCAAAAAATCATCCCGAAAGGAGTTGCTTTGTATGCAAGACAAAGACATCATCGATCTGTATTTTGCCCGAAACGAGCAGGCGATTGCAGAATCATCCAACAAATACGGCTACTACTGTACAAGTATTGCGCAAAACATTCTGCATAATATGCAGGATGCCGAGGAGTGCGTCAACGACACCTGGCTGCGTGCTTGGAGCTCGATTCCCCCCACCAAGCCCGACCATCTGCAGCTCTACTTAGGCGGCATTACGCGTCATATCTCACTGGACAGATTTCGCCGTCAAAATGCCGCCAAGCGCGGAGGTGGTGAAATCGTGTTAGCACTTGACGAGATGCATGACGTGGTTGCCGCAGACACAGACCTTGCAACCGAGAGCACCGACCGTGAATTTTCCGAGATCTTTAACCGGTTTCTGTGGTCGCTGCCCGAGCGCGAGTGCAACATTTTTATTCGCCGCTACTACTACCTTGACCCTATTTCGCTGATCGCCAAACGATACGGACTGAGCGTTGCCAACGTACAAAAGATCCTCTCCCGCACGCGCCAGAAATTGCGTGAGTATCTGGACAAGGAGGGCTATGCAGTATGAAAGAGCTTCGACTGATCGAACTGATGGGCAACGTGGACGAGGATCTGCTCATTCGCGCAAATGCCCCCGTACCGCTCTTTAGCAAGCCGCGCTTCCGTGCTACGTTCGTGTCCGCAGCCGTGGCTATGCTGCTGGTCATCACCATGATCGCCTCGCCCGTGGCGATGGCGGTTTCCTACGGCAACGCACACCCCGAGATCGAGGGCGGACTTGTGTATATCATGGACGCCATGATCAAGGACGAAAGCCACTTCCTCTCTTCCCTGCTCCCCGAGAGTGCCAAGAATACGCTGGGCTCTGTATTTGATGCGCTGAAGGGTGGACAAGAGCCGGGCGAAGATGAATCGGGAACCGGAGCAGAAACAGAAACAGAAACAGAAAC
>JAFNZX010000219.1 GCA_017382615.1 Clostridia bacterium
GCCCAGGGGGGAGAGCGCGAATACAAGCGGTTTCTGCGCGCAATATCCCATAATCACGCAGAATCATTTACATTCTGCACTCTTCATCCTTAATTTCTTCACTCTAACAAAACCCGCCCGCACTTGCGTGCGGGCGCTTTTGTTTTATTACATATCCGTTTCGGGCTGCTCAAAGGTATCTCTGACGCGGAAGATCAGCGAAATGCACCAAAGTGCTGCAAGCGCAACTGCCACGTACACGATTCTGGAAAGCACCGCGCCCTGCCCGCCAAACAGCCAGGCAACCGCGTCAAAGCCGAAAAGACCGACGCTGCCCCAGTTGAGTCCTCCGATGGCGGCTACGATCAGCGCGATTCTGTCAACGATAGGCATCATACATTTTTTCTCCTATTGTAGTTTTGGATTGTACAATCTTTTTGTACCCATTCATAGTTTGCACTCTTTTTGCTCGTTTATGCCCGAAATTTATCTCAATAATGGCAAAATATTAGAAAACATACCGATTGACAGCACAAAAAAAATGTGCTATACTATATAATGAATGAGTATGTATAAATTCAGAAAAAATAAATTTAAGGAGATATATCATGCATTGGTCAGAAGAAATTGCAAAAAAGATCATCGCGCAAAACCCCGATAAGGACGAATACGTTTGCGCTGCCGGTGTTTCTCCCTCCGGCTCTGTGCACATTGGTAACTTCCGCGATCTGGCAACCCCCTTGTTCGTTGTCAAGGCGTTGGAAAAGGCAGGTAAAAAGGCAAGACTTTTGATTTCCTGGGACGAATACGACCGTTGCCGCAAGATTCCCGCAAACGTGCAGGCGGTGGTTGGTAACACCTATGATAAATACATCGGCTGCCCTTACGTGGATATTCCCGACCCCTGGGGCTGCCACGAAAACTACGCAAAGCACTTTGAGGAAGAGTTCCTCAAGGGCATTGAGCCTTTTGGTATCAAGCTGGATTGCCGCTATCAGGCAGACCTCTACCGCTCGGGTGCTTACACCGACGCAATTTTGGAATCCATTCAAAAGCGCGGCGAGATTTTTGAGATTCTTGACTCCTTCAAAACCAAGGACAAGAGCAAGAGCGAGGAGCAGCTCAAGGCTGAGCACGACGCTGAAAAGGCAGCTTACAGCCCCGTCAGCATTTTCTGCGACGCTTGCCACACCGACTTTACCACCATTACCGCATTCTCTGCTGACGGCACCGAGGCAGACTACACCTGCCGCTGCGGTCACTCCGGTCACTTCAACTTCCTTGAAAACCACAACTGCAAGCTTGGCTGGAAGGTTGACTGGGCAATGAGATGGCGTCACGAGGGCGTTGACTTTGAGCCCGGCGGAAAGGACCACTCCGCGCCCACCGGCTCTTACAACAACTCCAAGCAGATTGCCAAAAAGGTATTTGGACATCAGGCTCCCTTGTATCAGGGCTACGAGTTTATCGGCATCAAGGGCTTGGCGGGCAAAATGTCCTCCTCCTCGGGTATCAATCTCACCCCCGATACCATGCTCAAGCTGTATCAGCCTGAGGTACTGCTCTGGCTGTACGCCAAGACCGATCCCGTCAAGGCGTTTGACATTTGCTTTGACGATGGCATTCTGCGCCAGTATTTTGAGTTTGACAAGATGCTGAGTGATTACCGCGAGGGTAAGGCAAACGAAGCAACCGCATCCATTATGGAAAAGTGCTTAATCGAGGGCAGACACGTTGAGACCGTTCCCATGGGTCTGCTTGTCCAGCTGGGCTCTATCGTGGACTTTAACGTACCGCTCCTCGAAACCGTATTTGAAAAGATCGGTATGCCTTATAAGTACGAGCAGTTTGCTGACAGACTGGAAAGAGCAAAGTTCTGGCTGGAGCAGTGCGCGCCCGAGCAGGTCAACCGCCTGCGCGCGACCCGTAACTTTGAGGTATTTGACGCGCTAACCGAGCAGGAAAAGCAGCAGATTGCCCTTTTGCACGACTATATTGCCAAGGGCGGCTACACGCTCGACGAGCTCAACACCGCCATTTACGATATTCCCAAGCAGGTTTACCCCGAGCTTGCCGACTCCAAGGAGATCAAGGGCATTCAGGGTAGCTTCTTCAAGACCGTATATAAGCTGCTGATCGACAAGGAGCAGGGTCCCAGACTGTATCTGTTCCTGTACGCCATCGACGCGGACAAGTACGTGCACCTCCTCGACTTCTCCTATCCCAAGACCGAGGCAGAAATCGCCGCTGAAAAGTCTTGCGAGGTTTGTGAAGAGCCCGCAGAAGCTGCAGCTCCCGCACAGCCCGAAGCACCCAGAGGCGAGGCAGATCCCGTACAGCCCGTCAAGGAGCAGTGCGTGATTGAGGACTTTGACAAGATCGATCTGCGCGTTTGCAAGATCCTCAAGGCAGAAACGCTGCGCAAATCCAACGCTTGCCTCAAGCTGACCCTGGACGACGGCATTGGCGAGAGAGTGATCATGTCCTCCATCAAGGCGGAGTACACCCCCGAATCCCTGATCGGCAAGAAGATCATTGTCATTGCAAACCTCAAGCCCAACCGCATCTGCAACGTCAAGTCCGAGGGTATGCTCCTCGCCGCCACCAACAACGCCTGCGGCTGCAAGGTCATCTTCGTGGATGACAGCGTGCCCGAGGGTAC
>JAFNZX010000220.1 GCA_017382615.1 Clostridia bacterium
GGATACAGCATCTCATCCGCGGTGGAAAGTCCCGTTTCGCTGAGCACCTTCATGTGCAGCGAACGAATGGCAACGATCCCCTTGAGCAAATCCGGCTCGCCCTTGGGATCGGGCTGATGCAGCATGCCCATATAGCCCTGCCCTACCGTACGCGGCTTATTGGTGTACACACGCGGCACAAAGACCATCTTGTCCGCCACCTTCTCCTGCAATCTTGCCAGCCTGCCCACGTAATCCAGCACGGGGGCTTCGGCATCTGCGGAGCAAGGTCCTACGACCAGCAGCAGCTTATCGCTCTTGCCGGCAAAAATATCCTTGATCTGCACATCGCGCTGCGACTTGATGGCTGCCGTTTCGTCGGTCAGAGGGTACAATTCCTTAATATCCTTGGGAATGGGCAGCTTGCGTCTGAAAACCATATTCATATGCTTGCGTCTCCTTCCGTCAAGGCAGCGTCGATCACAACGTCATCTCCAAGCAAGCGCAGCTGATACTCGCGCGAAAGCTGCAGCGTGTACTGCAAAAATTGCAGATACGATTCCCTGTACTCCTTTGGTACCAAGGCACAGTTGCGCTCGATCAGGGCGCGCTCGCGCGCACCGTCAAGCACGGGCATACCCATGTCTTTTTTATAGGCAGCTACGCGCTCTACCGCCTGCATACGGCGGCAAAACAGCGCAGCCATCTCGGCATCAATACTGCCGATCTCCTCTCTTGCCTGCAATAATACTTTTTCGTCCATATCCGTCCTCTTATTGTCCCCCGATCGCCTGCACCGCTGCGCGAATGTCCCCATGCGCGTCCAGTGCCTGCTCGGCAGTCTGCGCGTCACACCCCGTCAGCTCGCAAATGATGCGGATGCAGCGCAGCCTCAGCTTTTGGTTTGTGGGGCGCACGTTGATCATGAGATTGCCCATGACCTTGCCCGTTTTAATCATCGCGCCCGTGGAAAGCATATTGAGCACCAGCTTTTGCGCCGTGCCAGCCTTGAGCCTTGACGAGCCGGTAATGACCTCCGCGCCCACGACGGGGGCAATGGTCACCTGACAGAGCGGATGCATGCGGCTTGCGGGATTGCACGTCACGCCCACGGGAATGGCACCCAGCTCGGCTGCCTTGGTCAATGCGCCCAGCACGTAGGGCGCACCGCCCGATGCCGAAAGCCCGACCACCACGTCACCCGCGCACACGCCGTCCGCAATCAGATCGGCAGCGCCGCGCTCAAAATTGTCCTCCGCGCCCTCGGACGCGCGGAACATAGCGTCCTCACCGCCCGCAATAATACCGCGCACCAAGCGATAATCCACGCCAAACGTAGGCGGGCACTCGGAAGCATCCAGCACGCCCAGTCGCCCGGACGTTCCCGCACCTACGTAAACAAGATGTCCCCCCGATGCAAGCGCAGCCGCGATGACGTCGATTGCCTTGGCAATATGCTCCGCCTCTGCTGCCACTGCGTCCTCTACGACGCGGTTTTCCTCTGCCATAAGCTTGACCATATCCAGCGTAGGCAGCTTGTCTATTTCGGTCGTGCGCGCGTTACGCGCCTCGGTATTGAGCCTTTGATAATCGGGGCGAACGTTACTTACATGACTCATGATAACTCCTTAATCCTTGGGAATAAACCCTTCAAAAATGATGCCCTCACCGCTTTCGGGAGAAGGAATCTGATCCTGCGCACGTACGGTCCACACGTAAGAGGGGGCACGGAACAAGTGCTTGCCAATCAAAAACGAGGGATTGCGCGCGCTATCCTGCCCACGCGCCAAAAAGTGCGGGCGCGCAAGCACGTTGGTAAGCAGAGCGGTAATCAGATAGTAGACCGCCTTTTTGTACCCTTTACCGCCATTGAGATTGCAGAACAGCTGTCCGCGCACCACGTCGGGGCGGTGCTTTTTGTACCAGCGCACCAAGAGCGGATTGAAGGATTCCACCATGTAGTCACCCTTGTACGCAGACAGAATTTCGTTTGCTACGGGGCACAGTGCCGTTGAGACATCCTCCCCCTTGAGCTCGACTAACAGCGGTACACGCCCGTCCACAAGCGCAAGCATCTCCTGCAGGGTGGGAATCTGCTGATCCGTTCCCTTCAATCTCAGCTCGCGAAGCTCTGCCAAGGTTTTTTGCTCGATCTTTCCCTCCACGCCGCACATGCGCGTCAGCGTGTCGTCGTGGAATACCACCACGTGACCGTCGCTCGTCTTATGAATATCAAACTCAATGCCGTAGCCCGCATCCACCGCCTTTTTAAAAGCGGCAAGGGAATTTTCGGGCGAATCCGCATCCCACAGCCCACGGTGGGCAAATTTTTTGCCGTATTTTGCCATGTTCACGCCCTTAACGGACGCAGGCTTGATCATGTAAAGATAAATGACAGCGGTAAGCAGCAGCACACCGCCTGCAATACAAAGTACCCATACGTAAGGAGGCATACTCAAACCTCCCCTGCACGGCGCAGCTTTTCGAATTTTGCGCGCAGCACGCATGCCTGCGTTTTGGAATCGGGTACCTCTCCGCGGCAAATACGATCAACAAGCTCATCAAGCGGAATGCGCTCCACCTCAATAAACTTGTCCTCGTCAAGATCGGTCTCGCCAAAACGCAAGCCCTCTGCCATGTACATATGAATGACCTCGTCGATCAGTGCAGGCGTGGTGTACAAGGGCCCAAGATAGGTCAGCTTATCGCAAGAAGCACCCGTTTCCTCACGCAGCTCACGCAAAGCCGCCTCGGTAGGGTCTTCATCGGGCGCATCCAGCTTGCCCGCGGGAATTTCCAGCACCATCTTGCGGTGCGCGTATCTGTATTGCTTGACGCAAATGACCTCGTCCTCGTCGGTCAGGGGCACGATGCAGACAGCACCTACGTGCTTGCAGTATTCGCGAAAGCCCGTTTTGCCGTCGGGCAGCAAAATATCGTCACGGTACAGGTGCAGCACCTTGCCGTCAAAGATCAGTTCGCTGTGTAATTGCTTTTCGGTATAATCCATGGTATCTCTCCCATCTTTATAATCAATATTATTATACATGATATTACAAAATTTGTAAAGGGCTTGCGAGAAAGAAAAAAATGTGATACAATAGAAGCACAAATTCTGCGAGGTGACAAAATGGATTTTGGACAGCATACGCGCTCCGTACCTCTGCTTGGCGAGGACGGACTTGAAAAATTGCAAAACGCAAAGGTCGCCGTGTTTGGCATTGGCGGCGTGGGAGGACATTTGTGCGAAGCACTTGCACGCGCAGGCGTGGGGGAGCTGCATCTGTTTGACAAGGACACCGTGTCCTTGACCAATATCAACCGCCAGGCGGTCGCGCTGCATTCTACCGTTGGGCAGCCCAAGGTGGAGGTCATGCGCGCGCGCATTGCAGATATTAACCCCGATTGTCGCGTGGTAACGCACGAGATATTCTATATGCCCGAGAATGCGGATGATTACGATCTTACCGCATACGACTATATCGCTGACGCCATTGACACCATCAGTGCCAAGGTGGAGCTGATCTGCCGCGCCAAGGCAGCAGACACACCCATCATTTCGGCAATGGGCGCAGGCAACAAGCTTGACCCTTCGGCATTCCGCATAGCAGATCTCTCTAAAACGCAGGTATGCCCACTTGCCAAGATCATGCGCCGCGAGCTGGGCGCACGCGGCATCAAGCACCTCTGCGTTGTCTATTCCGAGGAAAAGCCGCAGCCCTCGCGTCTGCCCGCAGAGTACGGTAAGCACGTCCCCGCCTCACTCTCCTTCGTCCCCTCTGCCATGGGACTTATCATGGCAGGCAAGATCGTGCGCGACCTTACGGGCGTGCTGGCGCAATTTTAGGGCAGGATTTGACCGCACCCAACAAGCGATATTTTTCCGGCAAGCACAGCAGTATACATGCAGAACGAGGCTGAGTCCATTGGATTCAGCCCCGTTTTCTTTATTCCGTTTTCTTTATTCCGTTATCTTCACGCGCGGACATCCCTCAAAGGAATCCTTGGCAATAAAGCGAACGCTCTTGGGAATGATCACCTTGCGCAGCATTTTACAGTGTGAAAACGCCTGGTGATCGATCATGCCGATACCAAACTTCAAATTCAGCGTGCTTAACGACGTGCAATTCATAAACGCCTGGCGGGAAATTGACTCCATGCTATCTCCCATATTTACCTCGATCAGGTTCAGGCAGTTGCGGAATGCCCCCGCACCGATGCGAGTAACACTATCCGAGAAATTCAATTGAGAAATGGAGAGGTTGCCTTCAAAAGCATAGTCTCCGATTGATTTGATGTATGTCGTCGTAGGCAACTGGGCATCTGCAGCAGCACTGATCAGACAATGGTCAACCTTATCTACAAGGCAGCCCGCATGCATCACGTAAACGGGATGCTGTGCATGCACGGTCACACCGCCACAGTTATTGAAGGCAGCCGCGCCAATGTGCGTCACCGTCGATCCAACGCTGAATACAGCACGCCTGCAATCAAAGAAAGCAAACGCACCGATGTGCATCAGCGTCTTAGGGAAAATCACCTTTTCCAGCAAATGACACCCCTGGAACGCAGCAGTTTCTATATGCGTCAATCCCTCGTGGAAAATCACCTTCTCTAAGTTGACACAATCCAAAAAAGCATTGGGTCCAACCTTCTCTACAGTGGGAGGAAGCACCACGCAATGCAGGTTTTTATTCTTGGCAAATACACCGCTTCCGATTTCCTTGACACCGTACGGCACAACCGCAATTCCCTCTTCCTTGCGGCTGGGTCGGTATCCTGTCAGCTCACCCAAAACAATCTTAAAGCCCTTGATGTTGTTCTGCGCAAAATTGCGCTCGTACGTATTGCGCACCTCTTGCGCCAATGCTTGACGAGCAAGCTGCTGCACCGTCTGTCCCTCGTCAGCCTTGTTGATCGGCACGGGCTTTTTCTGTGCAGTCATGGTTGGCTTGGGCGCAGGCTTTGTGGCAACCGTTGGCTTGGGTGCCGAGGTGATCGGCTTAGTTACAGTCATAGCAGGCCTGGGCTGGGCTGTGGACGGAGCGGTAGGCGTTACAACCGAATTGGAGGCAAGCGGCGCAGCGACCGGAGCGTCGGTCGTAGATGCGGGCGCTTGGGGGGCAGACGCCTCCGGCTTGGTTGCGGCGTTTGCCTGATATCCCGGCATCAATTTTTCAATATACTCCGGCGGCAGCGTGCCAAGCAACTGCATCAGCATCTCGGGAGAAAGTTCGGAAGATATGCCGGGCGCACTTGGTGCAGCAGCCTCAGGCGTGCTGACGGGCTGCGTCTTTTCGGGCGCGGTTTTCTTTGCCTTTTCCTCCTTGGGGGCAACGGGTGCTACAGCGGGATGACGCAAACGCACCGTCCGCAGCAGCTCATGACAAGCAGGCTCGAAATTTTGATATGCCTCAATGCGCTGGTTATTTGAAATCACAAAGTCAATCGCGTCAATCAGCTCAGAGTCGTCGACGTGGAAAGGAAGTATGTACTTATCAAACTTGACTGCACGGTCAATCTCCTTTTGCACCCACTGGGACTTTTGGGATGCCTCGGAGACAATCAGTATAAACAGATCACACTTACGGATTGCCGTAGGGATCTCGGACATATAGTTACTGCCCGCAGAAATCGATTCGGGAGCCATCCAACAAGGATAGTTATTCTCCTCCAAAAGTGCCCTGATCTTTTTTGCAATATCGTATTCTTCACTCTTATAACTGATAAAGACCATGTTTTCCTCCAAGCCGCTCACATCTTATAAAATAATACCACATCTTATATTATATAACACGATTCTGCATTTGTCAACCGCGAAAGATCTTTTTCTGTCACAAAAAAGTCAAAAATTCGTCAAAAAAGATAACGCATTGCACCATATAAATACAAATCCGGACACATCGCCCTGCGGATGCAGGATGATGTGTCCGTAAATTGTTATGTGATTTTTATACTGTCGCCAAGGTGTATCCGGGAAGGGATTACTTCCAATCGGGTACCCAGGAGTGGTCTGCGATGACTTCGGAATACAGTACGCCGGGAACCTCGCAGCGGATACCGTAGCGAGAGCCGCCGCTCCAGTCATCATCGTAGTAGTAGATCAGGCATTCGTCGTTTGCGTAGCAGTCAATAGAGCCTTCACCGTCAAGCTCAACGGAAATGGTGATCATATCGCCGTGCTGATAGTTTTCGATCGGTGCGGAAACCTGCAGCTCGGTCCAGGGCTCGCCGTCGTAGCCTACCTTAGCGAGATACAGCGTAGCGTCATCGGATACGAACAGGAAGTAGTAGGTGGGGCCATCCTCCCAGAAATAATACTGCTCGTTGACGTCCTCCTCCATACCGAAGATAATGCCGTTATCATTGATATACTGAGCGGGTGCAGTAAAGGTTGCGGTGATCTTACCGCTTGCCAGTCTGTCGTTGGTAACGATAAACATGCTGTTTTCCTTCGTAGACAGCGCGCAAGCATCCTCCAGGTTGAACTCACCGGAAGCGTGATAGCCGTGCAGAATTCTGTCGTCCAGGGGGTTGATGACGGGGGCGTCAAGTACGTCGTAAGGAGCGTTCTCGGGCTCAGTCCATGCTACCGTGGTTTGCTCGGAGGTTTCGGGAATGGTGACCTCCTCTTCGGTCGTAGGCTCCTCAGTAGGTGCCTCGGTGGGAGCTTCGGTGGTGGTTTCGGGTGCTTCGGTTGTCACATCCGCTTCGGTAGTGGTTTGTTCAGGGGTCTTGGAATCGCAGCAAGCAAACGCAGCTACCATCACAATCGCCATCATTAAAACAAGAAAGCGTTTCATCGTGTTTGTTCCTCCGTAATGAAAAATAAATGTGTCCCAAGATACGCGCATAACTGCGAGATCTTGTCTTGATTTATTTATTTTAGCACACTTTCCCAAAATCGTCAATAGTTTTTTAAAATTCTTATTGCAATTGTGTCAAATTTATGGTATACTGAACTCCTACGAGCATTTGCCGCACAAGACCGAACAAAATCGCCCCCCCGGGCAACAGGTTAGCATTTTCGGCGAGCTCTTATGCGCAAGGACGTGTTCTTGCTTCACGCTATCCCAATCCATCAAACAAATATTTGTCCCCGGAGCGACTTTTTTTGACCTCCGTGTGGCTATTTCAGGTACGGTAATCTATTATGAAACGAAAATCAGCATTGATCCTTTCCTTATTGCTTGCGGTGTGCACGTTGGCTTGCTGTCAATCCGGCGATCCAC
Organism: Clostridia bacterium; assembly: GCA_017382615.1. GTDB lineage: Bacteria > Bacillota > Clostridia > Oscillospirales > CAG-272 > SVQP01. The sequence goes on from JAFNZX010000220.1 coordinate 7,212, forward strand.
CGCCTTCCCCCGACAGCACAACGACCACTCTTCCCGAACAGACACAAGCAGAGCTCACTGACGACAAAGAACAGCAAGGAGTGCCCATGGAAAACGTTACAACGTATCAAAATCCCCTGCTTGACTACCAAAGTGACCATGCGTGGCGCGGCTACGGCTTTGGAGATCCGTTCGTCATGCGCTACAACGGCACGTATTATTTGTACGTCAGCACCAAGGACGGCAGCGTAGGCATCAAGTGCTGGTCCTCGCCTGACCTTGTGAACTGGACGTACGAGGGACTGTGCTCGCAAGACCCTGTCACCAAAAGCGCATACGCCCCCGAGGTCTACTACTACAACGGTTATTTTTATATGTACACCTCACCTGCCGGTAACGGACACTACGTTTTGCGCAGCACCTATCCCACCAAGGATTTCAAGGTCGTAACAGATAATATGGGGATGTCCATCGACGGATCTGTCTTTATTGACAACGACGGAAAGTGGTATTTCTACACTGCCGGGCACGGTGCTCTGAAGGTCTACGACATGGTCTCCCCCACGCAAATGCGCCGCGGCACAAGCCTTTCCTGCGCCACAGTCAACGGTGCGTGGACGGAGGGCGCAATGGTGGTTTATCACGATGGCTACTATTACCTCACTTATACAGGCAACCACGTGCTCAGCCCCTCCTACCGCATTCTTTACGGTGTTTCGGACAGCTCTCCGCTCAATTTTGACAGTATGCCCGATCAAAACCCGCTTTTGATCAGCACCGCGGGCGATATTTTGGGCATTGGACACAGCTCAACCGTAAAGGGTCCCGATCTCGACAGCTATTATATCGTCTATCACGCCCTGCTTGATACAATGCCCAATCGCACCATGAACATTGACCGCATTGTGTTCAACGGCAAGAAAATGGAGATCGTCGGTCCCACCGTCACACCGCAGCAGGTGCCCGACATGCCCGACGTTTACCACCATTTCGCCCCCGGTTCTTCCCTAAAGGGTTGGTCCCTGATTGGCTCGCTGACTGCAGGCAGCGGTGGGCTATGCCTGACCGCGGACAGCATGCTGGTATGCAAAACACCCTTCTTGGGTGACTTTACTGCCGAATACAACGTTACCTCAATTGCACAGGGATGCTTGGCAGGCGCGCTCTTTGCATATACCGATGCAGAGAATTTCGGTGCTTGCTACTTCTCCCCCGATACGCAAAAGCTCATCATTGAGTTCACGGTAGCAGGAGAGACCACGCGCACCGAAGCAGATACCGTCCGCTCCTTCGGGGAGGATACGCGCTTTGACTGCCTGCAAGCCTTGCAGATTGAGCGAAGCGGCAGCACCTACACCTTTTATATGAACGACCGCCTTGTGTGCACGCTGGAAAACTCTGCCCTTGTCGGCGGTGCGATCGGCTATATCAGCAAGGGCGGTGAGGCATCCTTCGGCTTTATCGGCGGCACAGGTGCCGTGGGCGGCTACGGTGCTGCAGATCAGTTCACAACCGTTTCGGACAAGGCAGGCTTTATCCCCGCTTATCAAGCCACAAACGCCCCCGAAACCCTTACTTCGGCACAAGGCGAGCGCGTCGTTCCCATGTATGCGGACACTGCGCTTTGTTATCGCATTCTGGCAGCCGAGAGCGGCTCGTACGACCTTGCCCTGCTCTGCCATGACGTCAAGGGCGGCGCAGCAATCGAGCTGTACGTAGACGATAAATCCGTTGGCACGTACGCGCTTGACGGCTCTGACCAATACACCAACACTGCCGTTCTGCGCACGATTCCACTCTCAAAAGGACAACACGTGATAACGATCAAGCTCACGTCAGGCAGCCTGCTGGCAGAAAGCCTTACGATTCGGAAAGGAGAAGCCGTCACGCAGTTCTCCCTGACCTTTGAAAATGACCTGCAAGCTCCCGCGTACCAAGACGGTGGCTGGGAGATCAAAAACGGCACACTGCGCACGTCGGACGGCAGTCGCTTCGGCAAGGTGTTGTACGGCTCACCTAACTGGGGAGATTACCAAGCGCAGGTCACTCTAACCCCCTCCTCTTCCCCCAACTGCGGACTATTGGTGCGCGCCACCAACCCGGGCAATCCCGCCTTTCTTGGCACACAGCCATCGCATAACGATGCGGTAACTGCAACGGACTGGGTGCAGGGCTACTTTGTGGGACTGACGGGCGAGGGCGTGATCCTTGGCAAGCAAGGATACGGATACACGGAGCTTGCCCGCGCCGACGGACAATTCCGCGCAGGAAAAGCGTATACGCTTAAGGTCATCTGTACCGGAGCACGCATACAGGTTTACGTAGACGGTACACTGTACCTGGACTACACAGACCCCGACCCTTATATGCAGGGTATGGTAGGCATACGCACGCACAATTGCTTTGCCGCCTTTGACAACCTGCTCATCACCCCCGCCGGGCAATAAAAAAGTAATTTAAAATTTATTCTAAATCTTAAAAGAAAGGACCACTACCCATGAAAAAAGTATTGTCTATGCTTTTGCTTGCGCTGATGTGCGCGTCTCTGTTCGCATGCACGCCCGATCAGCCAATTGAGCAAGGCACGCAAGCACCGCAAACCGATCCCACTGACGCAACGACCGACGCAACAACCGACGCCTCTACCGAGGAAGCAACCACACCCGGACAAGAGGAAACAACCGACGAGCCCGAGCCTCCCGCTCCCCAGCCCGTTGCACTGTACCAGTTAGCTCCCGAAAAGAACAGCCTGCTGCAATCCTACGTTATCAAGACCGCGAACGGCAAGCTGATCGTCATTGACGGCGGCGTTGACGGTACAGGCAAGGATCATCCTGCCTACATGCCCGCTGCACTGCGTGCCATTGCAGGCGTTGGCGAAGGCGATTACTTCGAGGTAGAGGCATGGTTCCTCTCCCACGCGCACAAGGATCACATGTACGAGCTTTCCAAGATGCTCTCGGATTACAGCGCAGACTCCAACTACAAGATCAACAACATCTATTTCGATTTCCCCAACTTCGGCAGCGAGGAATACCCCGGCAACAATGCCGATATGGAGATCTCGAAGATCCGCGAGAACCTGAACAAGTACGGCGAGGTGATCGGTGCCGGTGCAAATTATTACGATCAGATCAACGGCGCGCTCATCAACAAAGAATCCGTTTCCAAGGGTCTGTCCCTGGAGATCGACGGTGTGCGCATTGACGTGCTGCAGACATGGGACGCAGCAGACGGCACCTCCAATATCAATGACACCTCTATCGTACTTCGCATGACCATTGGCGAGCAGAAGGTGCTCTTCCTCAACGACCTGGGCGCAATCGGCGGCAGACGCCTGCTTGCAACCTACGGCGACGCACTCAAGAGTGACATCGTACAAATGGCGCACCACGGTCAGGGCGGCGTAAACAAGGATGTATACGACGCCATCGACGCACAGGTACATCTGTGGCCCACGCCTATCTGGGTATGGAACAACGCAGAAGGCACTTATCAGATCGACGAGGTCAGAGAATGGCTGTACGGCAAGAACTTCTTGGAATCCGACGAATACGACATCGTCGCAAGCCTGTATCAAAGCTATCCCAAAAAGATTAACCGTGTCAACGCATGGAGAGACGTTCTGGACGGCATGAAGATCGAGTTCCCCTACGTTCTTCCCGAGCGCATCATTGAAACCACCGAGGCTACTACTGCAGAGCCCATCGAGCCCGTTGAGCATAATTACGTCAAGGATGGTCTGGTTGCCTACTATTCCGGCACGCAGAGCACCCGCGGCGGTCATAATACAAGCTCCGACGTATGGGAGGATCTGGTTGGCGGTCACGATATGAAGATCACCAAAAACGACAGCAATTACTTCTCCGAGCAGGGCTTGCGCGCAAGCAACGCCAAGCACAACTTCCCCGATGCCATTGTAGAGACAGTCAACGGGCAGGCGTTTACCATCGAGCTTTTGTTTGGCGACTTTACCTCCATTGGTAGCAACTTCAACACCTTTATCAGCAGCGCAGACGACCATTTCGCACTCTTCCGCCGCAACGATGGGAACGTTCTGGAGCTCAAGACGTTGGGTAACGGACGTATCAAGATCCAGGGCGGACTTGAAAAACTGCAAAACACGCTGATCACTATTACCTACGCGCAGAGCGGAAAGTGCTGCATTTACGTAAACGGTGTACTCGCAGGAGAGATCAACACGGCACCCGGCTCTTTGAGCGCAGGCAACTTCTTTATCGGTCACTCCGATCCCGCGAAGGCATTTGATACCACCTATCGCTCTATCCGCTTCTACAACCGCGCCCTGACGGCAGAAGAAGCAATGGCAAACGCCGTCACCGACGGTGTTGCAACAGCCAACTGAACACATACAAACAGCCCCTGATGCGACGCATCAGGGGCTTTCTTATTCTGACATCATTCCAGGTCTTCCAATTTGGAGTTGAGCTTGGCAAGGCTCTTCTTCGCCTTGCTTCTCATTTTTTCATAGGAGGAGGACACGGTATTCTGCTTACTCTCCGCAATATCGCGCAGCGTCTGCAGCGGCTTTTCCAAGGAGTTGGTGTAGATCAAGCCCGGATCGACCTTGACGTTTGCAAAGATCAGATCCAGCATCTCCCAAGCAACGGGATCGCTCATGTACTTACGCTTGACCGCGATTTCATAATAAGCAGGCTTGACGGTACGGGCGGATTCAGACGCCATAACCTCAAGCGTTGCACCGAGCATTTCCAATCTGTTCTGCGCTGCAGAAGACGGAATGGCAAATACGGTAAACTGATCGTGCATCTGCGAGCGATAACCCTTTTGATCGGTGCTGTACTTGGGAATGGGCACGATACCGTATTGCTGCTTCATATTGCGCACGTCACCCTGCTCAACCGCCACCAGGCGCAGCGTAGTCATGGCGCACTCGCCCTTGGCAAAGAGATTGCGGATCTTATCCTGCTCCACATTGTCCGCCTCGGGAAGATACAGGTTCGTACCGCCGCAATCATAGTACAAATTCAGGATCTTATCCATCACGTCGGACAGCTGCGCAATATCCACCACGTATTCGTAATAGCCGTCGGCATCCTTTTCTACCACAGACAGATCGCACGATGCCCAATAGGGGTCGGTGCATATACCGGGGCAAGTGATCAATCCAAAGAAATCGCCCTCGTCCTTCTTTCCCGATCCGTTGGTATCGCGGTAAAAATTCTTAGCAAGGGATGCCTGATAATCCAGCGTCCATTCTTCATTGCTCACCGCCTCGTACAGATACGGCACGCTGCTGTTATCAAACTCGTCCTTGTTGAACAGCGTCACAAAGGTGAATCTGTACGTGGACAGCGCAATATCTCCCGTTGCAGTATACTGCTTGCCAAGAAAAGACATGCTCTCGTTGTATCCCTGCATCCAATACGATTGATCCAGATCCAAATACGTCAGATTGGTCAGATCGTAAAACGTGCCTTCGGAGACCGTTGCCGTCACGGCATACGCCGAGGCTGCCAGCAGATCATACTCATCCGATCCCGCCTTGACCGCCCGCTTGATCTCCTCGATCGGCTTGTGCTGATTGGGATCGTCAATGGGGCAAGACACGATATTGACGCCAAGTCGGTCACTGATCGTCACGTTACGGTTGAACATAGCATCGTTGACCGGATCGGAATTTTGCTCCGGCACGGCAATTTCGTCTGCAGTCCAGCCAAACATGGAGCGATTGAGAACGGTGACGTCCTCCCCGTCATATTTCAGCTCCGCCGGAACACGGTCCAGCTGTACAGGGTCTGTGCTCTCCTCTGCAACGGTTGTATCGACCGGTTGCTCCCCGGTTTCCGCACAGGAGGCAAACAAAGAAATCAAGGTGATACATACAAGGAATAACGCGCAAAGCTTTTTCATATCATTCACTCTCCTTTTGATTCTTTGTGATAAGTATACCATATTCGGCGCAATCTTGTCAACCGTGGCGCGATTTTATTGGTAAATGCACGCTTCCAGCAGCGCTTTGGCTTTCATGATATCCGCAATCTGCTGCTCTCCGCTGATCTCGCGCTCAATGGTGATCGCACCGTCATATCCAAGCGTCTGCAAGCCCTTGATCAATGCAGGGAAATTCACCATTCCCTCACCAAGCGGCGTTTCTTTCCCAAGCATTCTGCCGTCAGTCGGATAGCAGCCGTCCTTGGCGTGCACGTCGCGCACGTATTTGCCTATCACGCCAAGCGCATCCACGGGATTTGCCTTTCCGTACAGGATCAGATTGGCGGGATCTAAATTGATGCCGAGATTGTCAAGCCCCACGTCATGCATGGTGCGCAGCAGCGTTACGGGTGTTTCCTGTCCCGTTTCAAACAGAAAATACTGTCCGTTCTGCGCGCAATGCCCGGCAACCGTGCGCACCGCCTGCACGACCTCTGCGTACAGCTCAGTATTCGGGTCCTCCGGGATAAATCCTACGTGCGTAGCGATCTGACCTGCCCCCAGCTTTGCGGCAAAATCCGAACCGCCAAGCAATTCCTTGATGCGCGTTTCCCGGTACGCCTTGGGCACAAGACCCAAGGTCAAGGGTCCCTCGGTAAAATTCCAGCAAGCAGGCCCGCTCCAGCCGCACCACGCAGTGGAAAGATGAATGCCATACCGCTGCAAAAGCGATTTTACCCAATGTGCTGTGTCGTCGGTCATCGCTTCGGTATATTGATAGTTCAACTGACACGACGTAAATCCCAGCTCTGCCAGCTGCGCCAGCTTTGCCTCCAGGTGCGCATTCAGTCCGATAATTACACCAAGTTCCATAACTACTCCCCTTTTTTCAGTATGTACTCACGATCGCGCAACAAGTTCTCTCGCAAGGAAACGCTGAGATTGTTCCAATAGAACGTTTCCAGCGAATATGCCCCCGCGTACCCGACGCGATCCAATGCGTGCAGGCAGGCATCAAGATCCACCATACCCTCACCCAGCAGCGTATCGGTAATGTATCTGCCGTCACGAATCATATCCCAGCGGCGGCTTGCCGTTGTGCTTGTACGGTTCAGCTTATCATTTTCTATATGCAGATCCTTGAGGTGCACGTGCAGAATCTCTGCTGCATACCGCTCAAAGAATGCCGCGGGATCACAGCCCACGTACAAGCTGTTTCCCGTATCGCCGCAAACGCCTACGCGATAGCCGCGCGCCTTCATGGCGTCGTAAAACAAGGAAAAGCCGTCCAATCCGTTGACGTAAAAGCCCTGCGGCTCGTACAGCACGGTCAGTCCGATACCGTTAGCATATGCTGCAACCTGTTCCGCACGCTCAAGCAGCGCGGGCAGAAGATCCGCCACCGTTTGCGCCTTGCCGCACGGCGGCTCGTATCCGATCGTCAGCGTATGATGCAAAAAGGGCGAGCCCAATATTTTAGCATAATCCGCCGATTTTTTTAAAACCTCAACTCCCGACAGGTTTTGCGCGGGTCCCAGCACGTCCGAAAGGATATTGATGCTGACGGAATAGCACGCACAACGCACACCGTGCGCGTCCATCTCTGCTCTTGTCCGTTGCGCAGCACCTGCATCGGCAAACAAAAACGTTGCCCCCGGACGGACTCCTTCTAATATTTCCGCAGCCCCGAACCCGCATCCACGCGCAAACCGTGCCGCCTCGGCAGCACTTTCCCTGCGCAAAATATCGGTAAAAAACGCATACATCGATAATTGCTCTGCCTTCATCATCATTCCTCAAAGCATCCGTATTCTGTCAGGACGCACTTTCCAAGCTCATACATATAGCGATCCGCCGCCAAGCGCAGGCTCAGCGGTGCTTTGGCAAGTCTGGAATCCTTTGCAAACGGGCGCTTTTGCTCGGCTGTAGAAAAAATACCGCCCACCTCAAAGGTAAAATACCCCTCGTAGCCAATGTCCAGCAAGCCGTGCATAACGGCATCCATGCTCATCGTGCCCAAAAACGGCAACAGATGCGCATCATGGTCACCGCGATTATCCTGTATATGCAACGCACGCACGTGGCTGCCAAGCAATCGCAGCTCCTCGTCCTGCGGCATCTCCTGCAAATTGGCATGCCCTGCATCCCACACCGCGTGGAACAAAGGGTGATTGACGTATTCGATCAGCCCAAGCAGGTCGGTCGCATTGTCGATCCAGTATAGTCCCGGAACACTCATCTTATTAAAGTTTTCCACCAAAATATTGACGCCGTATTGCTCTGCGCGCTCCAAAAGCGGCATGAAAAACGCCTTGTTGGCATCAAAGGTCTGCTCTACGGTCAGCCCGTGTGCATAGCCCGAATGCACCACCAAATTCGGAATCCCCCATGCACCGCAAGCATCCACGCAGCGCAGAGTGTCAGCCAAAAAGCTGCCGTCGGGATCGTTTAAGGGCGTACCCATGGGCGCGTGCGCCTGGATCAACCTCACGCCGATCTCCGCTGCCGCTGCATTGACCTGCGCAAAATACTCCTCGTAATGCTCGGAATACACGCCGTTACGGTGCTTATAGTCCATGCCGAAGTTATAATCCGCATATTGGAAGCCCGCTTCGCGCACATAGCGCAAGGCTTGGATCTGCGAATTCGTATATCCGCCAAAATCGCCCGTTGTCGTTGCTAATTTCATGCTCCCTGCTCCTCTCCGCTGCACAAAGCAGCCGTTTCTTCCAAAATGCCCAGATCAAACGCCAATCTGGACAGCACGTACTTATCGCGTATGTCCTTGGTCGACTTGAAGGTCATGGGCAATATCTCCGATGAAAGTCCCCACGCCTCGACCGTTTTGGGACAGCCGATCTTGTCAAGCAACGCTGCAATAAACGCAGCCGTTGGGATCTCCTCTTTCATAATCTCTGTCAGCACATCCCAATGTTCAATGATCCTCTCCAGCCGCTCGGCATGCTTTTCCACCGCATATTTTTGCTCCTTGGCATCCAACGCGATCATATCGTCCGCTCCGTTCCCCAAGAACGCAGCCAGCTCTGCAAACCACGCCTGCTTGTCAAAGCCTTGCGCATACGCAAGCCCCTTTTCGCGGTCGGGAGAGATTTGTTGCATCCCTTCATATAATCTTGCAGCGATCAGCGTGCCCACAGCGCACTGTATGCCGTGCGTGGACACCTTTTCGCCAAATTCCACGCCGCGCATATCCCACAAATGGGAAAAATAATGCTCCACGCCCGAAGCGGGACGCGACGTGCCCGCATAGCTCATGGCAGCACCCGCAGCCACCAATCCTTCAAATACCGCCTGTACTGCAATCTCGTCGCGCTGCAACAGCCCGTCTGCGTTCTGCACGCACTTGGCAAGTGACTGTCTGATTGCGTCTGCTACCGTTTCACAGTAATACTCACCCGTCACGATATGCGAAATGCGCCATTCCGCAATGCTGATATACTTAGCAAGCATATCGCCCAGGCCCGATACCAGCATTTCCATGGGGGCATTCTTGAGAATATCCACGTCGCCAATGATCACGCCTGCACTCTTGGACGGGATCGATACCTTAAGTCCATTGCGCGTCATCGACGAGGTTGCCGATGCATATCCGTCCATGGACGGTGCTGTCGCAACGATCATATACGCCGCCCCCGACACACTTGCAAGTATTTTGGAGATATCCCCGATCACGCCCGAGCCTACCGCCAATACCAGATCGCATGCTCGGTCAAAATGCATGACGGCGGCGCCAACCGCTGCCTCATCGGGTTCAGGTGAATTCGCATATACATACTTGGCAAACGGGATCTCCTCCTTTGCAAGCAACGCTTGTACATGCTCGCCCGCAGCCGCGAAGGTATTGGCATCTGCCAACACGAAAACCTTTCTGTAGCCGTGGCGACGAATCTCCTCGGGCAGCTGCGCCAGCACGCCCTTGCCAACGATCACTCGCTCCAAGGCGCACTGATGTACTTTTCCGCATGCACAAATCTGCTCATTATGATTCAGATACATATTTTTCTCCTCCAGTATTTCAGTCAAAACCCCCGACACGCAACGGCATCGGGGGTGCGGTATAGCCGCGGTTTATTCCTCCGCCAGCTTTTCCAGCTTTTTGTGTATCTTGGCAAGGCATCTGTCAACCGTGCCGCCCAGCTTTGCGCATTTGGAGGCAACCGAGTTCTTTTTGCTGTTGGAAATCTCACGCATCTTGTGGTGCGGACAGTTCATGGGCACAACGTAGGTCACCGCAGGATCAATTCTGACCTCGTCAAAGATCAGATCCAGCATATCCCACGCAACGGGATCGCTCATATACTTACGCTTGAGCGCGATCTCGTAGTACGCAGGCTTAACCGATTTCTCCGATTCGGAAGCCATGACCTCCATGGCAGCACCGATCATTTGCAGCTTATCCTCTGCGGCAGATGCGGGAACGGCAAAAACCGTGAACTGGTCATGAATCATGGTACCGTAACCCTCTTGCGCTTGGTCGTACTTGGGAACGGGAGCAATGCCGTATTGGATCTCCATGGCGCGCACGTCGGGCTGCTCAACGGCTACAAGGCGAATGGTGTTCATGGCACATTCACCTCTGACGAACATTTCACGGATCTCATCCTGCTCCACGTTCAAGGACATGACCGGGAACAGGTGCGTGCCGCCACAGTCGTAAAACAAATACAGCACCTTATCCATGACGTCGGAAAAGCGCGCAATGTCCAGCACGTACTCGTAATATCCCTCCGCATTCTTTTGCACGATGGGCAGGTGGCAGGATGCCCAGTACGCATCCGTATTGATACCCGTGCAGGAAACGAAGCCGAAGAAATCCCCCTCGTCCTTTTTATTGTTTCCGTTCTTATCCTGATAAAAATCCTGCGCGAGTGCCGCCTGGTAATCCAGCGTCCACTCGTTATTGGCGATTGCCTCGTAAGGATACGGAACCTTTTTATCGTCAAACGCATCCTTGTTGAACATGGTCACGAATGCAAAGCGATACGTAGAAAGCGCGATTGCACCCGTAGCGGTATGCTGTGCACCGCCAAAGGACATAGCGTCGTTATACTCCTGCATCCAATAGCCCTGATCCAGATCCAGATACTCAAGCTGTGCAAGATTGTAGAATGTGCCATCCAGAGCGGCGGGAGTGGTCACGTAAACGGCGGCTGCCACCATATCGTACTCGTCCGATCCCGACTTGACAACGCGTTTGATGGTATCGATAGGCACGTTTTCATCCGGATTGTCAATGGGCGAAGAAACAACATTGACGTTCAGACGATCGGTCACGGCAATATTTCTGTTGAACATAGCGTCGTTGACGGGCTCGGAATTGAGCTCGGGAACGGCAACCTCGTCCCACGTCCAGCCCATCAGGGCACGGTTCAGAATGACAATATCCTCCCCGTTATATTGCAAATCCTCGGGAATATTGTCAAGATGCGCAGGCTCGGTGCTCTCATTCTCCTGTGAGGCACTCTCCACCGGCGTCTGCTGCTCCTCCGCACAGGCAAGCAGCGCAACAGCCAAGGTTGCATACAACAAAAGTACAGCAATCAGTTTTTTCATGCAGTCGTCCTCTTTTCAAAATAGTCATGTCCACGTCAAAAATTACACCATCAGTATAGCATACCGTTATCTGCATTGTCAACACAAAATCTTCTTTTGACTCTTATTTTGTGCATTTTTCTTAATTTCACCGCCTTCCGTGCTTCCCTTTCCCCATTTTGGGGCGAAGCCTATGTATTTTTTCCGTGTTTTGTCAACCATACTCCCTTGACAAAGCGCAATACAAATAGTATGATATAATTGTAGGCATCCAACGTTCCCCCATTCTTTTATAAGGAGGTAGCTCATTTTTCTGAGCGCATGCAAACATGAAAAAAAGCATACTTTGCGTCATACTGGCTGTGCTGATGGTTTTGCCCCTGGCAGCCTGCACACCAAGCACCACCGAGCCCCCAACCGACACCGAAATCACGTCATCCATTGATACGACGGATACTGAGCCGAGCGAGGAAAGCTCTGCCGAGCAGACCACGCAGGAGGCGCAGACCGAGCCCCCCTTGGAGCTTGACGTGCCCGCCTACGAGGATATCGGGCTTTCCTCCATTCTCCCGGGCATTGATAACAGCGTCACCCTGAACTACAATTTTGCCGATTACAAATACAGCAAGCTGCGTTCTGACAACAAGCTGGTCTTTACCTCCAACAAGGATTACGTGGTAGACAAGGGCGGCTTGACGCTGACGGCGGACGGCTGGAACAGCGTGGGCTTTGCGCATACACTCAAGGAAGCCTATACCGCCAAGACACATATCACCAACCGCGGTGCTGAGAACAACGTGCGCTCCATCATGTTCGGCTGCCGCGTCACGCGCTCCAACCACTTGTACATTGACAGCGGACTGTGGTTCACCTTCTCCGAAAACGCAGTCTATGCTCACGTCAAAAACGGCTTTACCAAGCTGATCGGAAATGAATTCCCCTTCAACGCCAAGGACGGCTTGGACGTGACCATCAAGGACGACGGCACAAATATTGAATGCTACGTCAACGATGTGCTCGTTGCCAAGGCGGTAGTCGAGCAGGAATGCCTTGTGCTCTATGATGCAGAGGGTGCTGAGGTAGGTCGCACGCCCGATCTTGCCCGCATTGCACACGGTGATACCTTAGGATACGTGCGCACCATGTCCCACTTTGCGGATTCCACCACCAAATCCATGAGCCTTGTGACGGGCACCGTCATCCCCTACGCCCCCAAGGACACCATCACCGAGCTCAAAGCGGGATATTCCTATCTGCTCTCGGACAAAACGCAGATCAAAACGCAATACCCCATCACCCTGCACGACGGCGTGACGTTGCTGGACGTGCGCGCCGCTGCTGACCTCTTCGGTTTTGCCTGCACTATCTCCGAGGACGGCACGCAAGCTACGCTGACCCGCGACAACGCAACGCTGACCTATACCGTAGGTACAGCCGCAGTAGATTTCAACGGCACAGCATACGCCTGCCCCACCACGACTTCGCGCGGCGGCAATATTCTGATCTCGGTTGACTATCTGGCACGCTGGATGGGCTACACCGTCACTTTGGAAGAGAGCTCGGTTTACGTAAGTGCCACCGCTGATACACTGACCGACGCACGCAAACAGGAAATAGCTGACCGCTATGCACTTTACGCCGACGTCATTTACAACTACGACGACGTGGAGATCGAGCAGACCGGCGTTGGCAAATACGAGCAAACGCCCTATGAGGATCGCCTTGTGGGCATTGCCTACTCCACCTGGCTGTGCACCAAGATCATTACCTGGGGCAAAAACACCTGGGACACCCCGCTTTACGGCAACTACTACTCCGATGACCGCGACATGATCGCCAAGCACGCAGAGCTTTTGCGTGACGCAGGCGTGGACTTCATCTTTATCGACTGGACCAACAACACCACCTACGATCCCGCAACTATGCGAGAGTCCCGTTCCGATTTCCGCATGATCGAGGAAGCAACCGACCTTGTCTTTGAGATATGGTCTACGATTGAGGGTGCACCCAAGATCTGCATTTTCGCAGGTCCCGGACATTCCGGCTATGATAACGTCAAAAACGGCAAACATCAGAAGAAGGTAGACCAAATCTATTCCTCTTACGTAGAAAAATATCCCGATCAGTATTTCCACTACCAGGGCAAGCCCCTGCTTATGTGCTACGGCGCAACGCCCAACCAGTACGGTGCGCGTCCCAAGTGGACGGACGACCGCTTTACCATTCGATGGGCAACCGGCTACGTGGGTCAGCAGGACGGGCTTTATAATCCCAAAACCATGGCGACCCGCAACCAATGGTGGAGCTGGGAGGAGAGAGGTCTGCAGCCTTACTCCGTATATGACAACCGCGTGGAATGCGTGACCTGCACTGCAGCCAGCCGTGCTCAGGGTTCTGAAGGTGACAGCGGCTACATTCCCGCTTATGGCAGAGAAAACGGTCTGACGCTCAAAAAGCAGTTCCAGCGTGCAAACGATCTGGGCGCGGGCATGGTCATTCTGATCTCCTGGAACGAATGGACCACGGGCGAGCAGCCCTCCCCCGAGGTCTCCAAGGACCTTGAGCCCTCCGTGGTTCACGGCACGTTCTATTACGACCTGCTTTGCGAGCAGATCAAAAAATTCAAGGGCAAGATCAGCACCGACGCAGCAGAATAAGGAGGATGGCGAGCATGGAAAACAGATTTACATCCGTCCTGCCCATTGGCGTGGGACTTTATGAAAAAACGCCTGCCGAGCAGCGCAAGGTGGGCATTGCCTACACCACTTGGCATTGCGACGTTCTGCCCGGTTGGGGCGCAAAAACCTGGGATCTCCCCTTGGACGGTCCTTATAACTCGGATGATCGCGACGTCATCTACAAGCACGCCATTTTGCTGCGCGATGCAGGGATCGATTTTATCTTCGTGGACTGGACCAACAACACCTGCTACGATCCCGTACGCCAGCGCGATAGCGCACCCACCTTCCGCATGATCGAAGAGGCAACCGACGCGCTCTTTGAGGTGTGGTCCAAGATTGAGGGTGCCCCCAAGATCTGTCTGTTTGCAGGTCCCGGGCACAGCATGCCCGAAAATTTGGAAAACGGCAACCACCAAAAGAAGGTGGATCAGATCTGGCGCGATTACGTGGCAAAGTATCCCGATCTTTACTATAACTACGACGGCAAGCCGCTACTCATGTGCTACGGTGCTACGCCCAACTTCTACGGAGCTGATCCCACGTGGACAGACGACCGCTTCACGGTGCGTTGGGTCACGGGCTACGTAGGCCAGCAGGACGACCTTTTCGATGCAGAAACGCTGCGCTCCTATCACTTCTGGAGCTGGGAGGAGCGTGCTACGCAGACCTACACGGTTAAGGACGGCAGAGTGGAGTGCATTTCTGTCACGGCATCCAGCCGTGCGCAGGGCAAGGAAGGCGACCGCGGCTACATTCCCGCCCGCGGCAGAAGAAACGGTGAGACATTCCGCGAGCAATTCGGGCGCGCATGCGAGCTTGGAGCAGGCATGGTACTGGTGATCTCCTGGAATGAGTGGAACAAGGGTGAGCAGCTTTCGGTAGAGATCTCCAAGGATCTCGAGCCCTCGAAGGTTCACGGTACCTTCTACTACGACCTGCTGTGCGAGCAGATCAAGAAGTTCAAGGGACAGATTGAGATCACGGCAGAGGAATAAGCCACCATACAAATATACAGGGCGCCATCCGCATCGGATGGCGCCCTGTTGTATCTTTGTCTTTTATTCATCGGATCCTCAATCCGACTCTCGCTTCGTCTCGCGGATCCCTACCCCCATGAACAGGTCGGTGCGTCCGGGATAGGTGTTCCCGCATTCACCGGTGGGGACAAAGGAATACAGTCGGAAATCGTCGTTGTCCTGCAGGGTGATCTGCAGGCATTCACCCGCGCGCAAAACACCTGTTTCCTTGGTGAAATGCTCATAGTACGTATAGTCACCGTTCCCGATCCCCGTCTCGCAGGGGGACAGGGTGCCGCTCACCGACTGATTTCCCGCATGAATGTTGAACACGGCGCATACGCCGCGCTGACCAAAGCGGTTGCGGATCTTGAAGATCCTGTCGGTCAGGGTGGGGTTTTCCGTGAGGCAATCGGCGGTGGGGGTCGCGCTCTCATCGGGGCGAATGATCCTGCCGTCCTCGGTGCAAAGAGGCTTCAGGATCGCGGGATCCGTCCGCCCGATCTTGTCGGACACGTAGATGGGTCCGCCGCTGATGGCGCGGCACAGACTGTTCTTGACGGCCTGCTCGTCGTCCGTCCACCACATATCCCAGTCATTGACGTAGAACTGCCCCTGCAAAAGGCCGTTGTAGGCGCATTGCAGAATGTTCTTGGCGAACCACTCGCGGCTTTCGGGCATGAAGTCGTCGGAGCAACGGCACACCGCGCTGACGCGGTTGAACATACACTCGGAGGGCATTCCCATGCAGTTGATGAGGGCGCCGTCAAAGTGCTTGTCTGCCGCTTGGTCGATCCCTCTCTGGATGGCTCTCGCGCTCGCGCCGATGGGCGCCACGTTCTCGAATCGCGTATGGAAGCCCTGGTTGTCGATCTTGACGAAATCACCGCCCCATGCCTTGATGCGGCTGCAGAGATCGTCGAAGTAGCGGGTAGCCTTCTCCCCGTCGGGAGAAA
Organism: Clostridia bacterium; assembly: GCA_017382615.1. GTDB lineage: Bacteria > Bacillota > Clostridia > Oscillospirales > CAG-272 > SVQP01. The sequence continues at coordinate 23,313 of JAFNZX010000220.1, forward strand.
CGATGATCTGCCCGTTCGGGAGGGTGACGGTGTTCTCTCTCTGCCGCTCCGCCTCGCTTCCCGTGGGGTCAAGCCCCGACCAGTAGCCCGTTGTGGGGAACCACACACCGACGGTGGGGATCCCCTCCCGTTTCACGTCCTCGATGGCCGCCTTCATGCCTGCGGGAAACCGCTTGGGATCCCCCGCGAAGGCGCGCATGGTACTGACGTGCATCATGCTGACCATTTTCCCGAACTCGGTATCCGCGGGGATCTCGTTGAGATGGGGCACGTCCGCCCACATATCGTCTATGATGGCAAAGCGGACGGGCACGCCCTTGTTTCGGAATTCCACGGCCTTTTCCACCAGCCCTGCGTGGTTGACGCGGATCTGCATGGAGTCCCACGAGCACCAGCCGAGATAGTTGAACACCTCGGGAACCGTCTTTTCCTCGCGGAGGCGCAGACCGTTATCCAGCAGGCGGCAGACCTCCCTTGCGGCCTCCTTCATGAGTGCCAAGGGATCTGCCCCCTCCAGGCAAAGAAAGGCAAGCTGGCGGTCGCACGCGGTGACGGTATGGCAATTGGAATAGGTGCAGAAACCCACGCCCTCCTCCGCGCCGCAGATCAAGGTCTTGTAGGTTTCGTCGCAGACGGGGAGCCAGTAGGTGTAGGTGTTCCCCCGTCGGATCAGGAGGGCCTGCACCCTTTGGGGCAGCCGGGTCAGAGACTGACCCCAGAAGGGACGGCACCAGAAGGGGGAGTGGTTCTCAATGGCAAGATAATCCGCCGTATCGGGAACGACTGCCCGATAGGCGAGTCGGTCTCCCCTACCGCTGACGTAACAGGCAAAGCCGCTTTGGAGCTGTACTGTTTCAAATGTAATGCTCTGATTGTCGCTATTCAAGCGCATAGTCATTCCTCCCTTCAAGGTGCGTCAAGAGGTATCCCTCAGACTGTTTCGTAGGTCAGAAGCAGGGACTGGCGCTTCTCGGGGATGGTCAGGGTCATACCCTCGGTCAGAAGGGTGGTACCCGCCACGGTGAAGCTCTCCCCCGTGTCCTCGTTGGTGAAGACGTAATCCCGTCTTTGGTCGATACCCCCAAGCTCTACGTGCGCCTGTGCGTAAGGACACATAGCGCGGCGGAACGCCAGGATCAGACCGCTGTCGCTTGCGCGATCGTGATACTGAGAAGCAATCCACGTGGTATTGGTATCCGTAGCGGGAATCAGCGGATAAAAGTCTTCGGCAAAATAGTGGCGCAGGCGCGCATACTCCGCAAAGTAATGCTTTGCCCAACCAAAGGGCTCATTCATGCCGCCCACACGCCATTCGGGGTCAGCGTGCTCCCAGGTGCGCACGGTCATGCCGTTGGTATATGCACTGCGGAAGCTGTAGACGTCCCCCAGCGTAGGGCCATAGCCGATACCCGAATAGGGATACCACCAAGCGGCGCGGGCATTACTGTTCTGATTGACCTCGGGACAGCAATCCCACGTGCACTGGTAGTCACTGCGCCACAAGGGCACCGAGCGCGCCAGCATTTCAATATCAATACGGTGTCCTCCGCCCGCGCAATCGTCGATCAACAGATGCGGAAAACGCTCCAGCAAAGCATCCCAGAAACGCCACAGATTATTGATGTGATGCACCTCGGTCGCGCCCCTGCGCGCAGCTCCTCCTGCCTCCAATGCAAGATCGTTGGCGCGCCAGATGATCAAAGGATTGATATTGAAATCCTGACGGTAGCAGTCCACGCCCACACAGGCAATGACGCTTGAAATCTTTTCAATGACCTGATCGCAAACGTGATCACTTCCAAGATCCACCAAGGCATTCTCATCCTCGGGATTGGCAGTAATATATTCCGTCCATTCGCAAACCGAACGCTGCAAACGCTCCGGCTCAAACCAAAGCTGGAACTTGATGCCGCGCTCATGAAGAAATTCTGTCACATCACGGTAACCGTTCGGGTGATAATCACGGTTGACCTCCCACGTGCCCACCCTGCCCCATTCGGCAGATTGCGTTGCAGTGGTGGTGGAGCGCAACGGCTCATACCAGCCTGCATCCACCCAGCAATAATCAAACGTGTCAAGTCCATGCGACAAGATTCCCTGCCAGCGCTCGATCAGCTCATTGGAAGGAATGCCGCCCCAGAAGATTGCCGAGAAAGGACATTGCGCACCTCGCGCGCCCTTGTAACGCCCTATGGGCGACACCGCCTCGCGAATAAAGCGCCGCCAAAGGTTATGGGCATTGACCTGCCCTTCCCTATAGGGCATAACGGTGGTGGAGGCAGTACGGAATTTTTCACCGGGCTCCATGCAAAGAAAGACCTCCTCCAGGCTGTGGCGAATGCGAAAATCGTTCTCGCCGCGGTCAAAATAAGCGCGCCATTGTCCGGTCCAGCCAAGTGCTGTGAGCACGCCGTTTTGGTGATCACCGCCCTCGTTGACCTCAAAGAAAGGTGCAGTTCCCATGCCGCTGCGTCCGGCTTGGCAGGTTGCCTCCTTGTGGTCGCCCGCCCACATGCGGTGCGGGATGATCTGATGATCAAAATCGCCTATGTTTGCACCGTCCGAGAGAAACAGACGCAACGTCTTAGGCTCCCACGTATATTGCTTGTCGCGGCGGGTGCGTGCGGGATCTGCCGACATGGCAACGGTCAGGTCGCAGTCGCAAAGCTGACTGATCAGCGCGCTACGGTGATCGGTGGGATTGTGCCAATAATTCGTCCATCGCGTCACACCGAAATCCTGCAAGAATTCGGTCACCACGGTCAGCTCCACATCGTCGGGCAGCGTATAAATGACGCGATCCGCCTCATTTTTCACCTTTACGTTCAGCTCGGAAAAGGGCGTTCCGTCATACAAAAACGAAAACGCAGGCACGGCGATCGGGCGCACGGAGGGCGCGCGGTAAGCGTACATGAAATCCTTGATCGGCTCACAAGAGGGCTGCGTACTGCGAATACGCTCCACCTTGCCTGCGTCGTAACGGTAATACATCCCTTCCTCTGCTCCCTTGCCCGCGTGCATAAAGGTATGCTCGGGGTGGCCTGCGGCATTGGCACGGATAAATACCACGTCACCGGGGCGCAGCTCCTCCACAGAGTCAATACGGGTAAAGCCCTGTTCGATACACCAATCGGTCAGCCCGGGACCCGCCACGCACTTGCCGTGGATATAGGGTTGATCGGTATAGCCCGCACGGTACAAGATCCAGTCCATCAGACGGTCACAGCTGACCAGGTGCGCATCGTGGTTGAAGGCAGGATTGATGGGCGCGTGACCGTAATTGAACTCTTGGTCGCGGATATAATCACAAATGCACTTAGCATGAAACAGCAGTGCGGACGAAACCTCGCCACCCGCAGCATAGCACAGCATACCCTTATGATCGTAAACCGCCGCACCGTAGAGCACGTTGGCATCGGCAAAGGCAATCGCTTGCTCCAACGTGGAAAACACGGTCAGCGCGGCTCTTTGCGCATCGGGTGCTGATCGAACGGTATAAAGTGACATAAAAATCTCCTTTCACGGCAATATGGCATAAGGCTCCCCGCAAACGAGGAGCCTTATCATAATTTCAATTACTTTTTGCTTCCCTGCGTCAAGGCAGCGGTACGGTAAGTGCCCTCGGTCTTTTCGCATTCCTTTGCCCACAGCTCTGCCATATAGGCGTACACCTCGTCGGGAATATCGGGCGTGCCTGCAGCCATAGTGGGCCACAGCATGTCCCCTGCCGCCTTGGGATCGGCGCAGGCGGTATCATTACGCCAAGCATCGCGCTCCTCCTTGTTGCGCAGGTTGGGAATCTCCACGCTCACGCCGCCCGCCAAGATGGAGCGGTACGCAAACAAGCCGGGCAGGAACATATCCAGTGCCTCATAGACGTCAATGGTATCGGCTTGCTCATCGCCCAGAATCTTGTTGATAAAATGGTACATGGAATAGAAATCCGAGCCGCCGTGACCAAAGCCCTCAGCCCTATCGGTCATGCCGTGATCGGGGAAATAGGAGCGCAGGGACCCGGTTTCATAGCCACCGTCATATTCGTCCTTGTTGACGTAGATCTTGGCAATGTGCCCGTCCATGGCATCCTCTCTGCCGCATTCCATTCTGCCCTTGGAGCCGTACATGGTGTACCAAATGGAATTCTTATACAGATTGCCGTGAATGCTCTTGACAATACCGCCGTTTTCCAAGGTCACCATTTCAATACCGAACTGACCCGCTCTGCGACCCGTGCGCAAGCCGCGCGCGTTCTTGGTACCCTCAAAGCCCACAACGGACACGGGGCGCAAGCCCGTGGAGTGAATGATGGGACCCAGCGAGTGCGTGCAATAGAAGGTTGCGTAACCACCGTTACGCCAGTGATCGCGCTCACCGTAGGTAATGGAGGGCCAGATAGACTCACAGTTATGGATGTACTCACCCTCGCCATATTCAAATTCACCGATCTCGCCCTTTGCGTACAGCTTTTTCATCTCGTACGACGCAGGCATATAGCAATAGTTTTCACCGTAAGCATAGACGAGTCCGCTCTCTTCAACAGCCTCAACCAGCGCAACGGCTTCCTTCATATTCTGTACGGGCAGCACCTCGGAAAAGACGTGCAAGCCCTTCTTCAAGCAGCGAATGGCAAAGGGCGCGTGCTCGTTGGCGTAATTTGCCAGCACCACGGCGTCCATATCGTGCTCAATAAAGTTATCAAAGTGATCGTAAAAGGTAATATCCAGTCCTTCGGTATACTGCTTCTGTGCGTCAAGTGCCTCTTGGCTCTTGTCGCAAATGGCAACCACCTCTGCATGGTCGGCTCTCTTGCAGTAATTGATCATGCTGGTGCCGCGATAAGCACCCAAAACGCCAATACGTATTTTTTTCATATGAAATACTTCCTTTCCGACGATGAAAATCGAGAATACGGCTGTGCGCGTCCGGCACGTCCATCCTCCCGATCTTCATTATATCACATAGAGCCCCGTTAGTCAGTGGTAATATTCCATGTATTTGTGGAATATCGTCACTTTGCGGTTGACTTTCACATATATCTGTGCTATACTGGTCTCATTCCACTCCAAAAAGGAGGTCACTATGACAGAGCAGAACAATATCTGTCGGTTTGTTCCCCGTGAGATCAACGACCACAGTATCCATACAGTACACTTTGTCTTGGAAACCGAGGAGCAGCTGTATACGGGGCTGCGCATTAAATCACTCTATACTGTATATCTGGTCACCGGTGGCACAGGCAGACTGCACACCCAAGGCGAGGTGCTGTCCTTAAAGCAGGGCGACGTGTTTTTCACCTTTCCTGCCGTCCCCTTCGCCATTGAATCCGTTTCCGATTTTCAATATATGTACATCAGCTTTTTGGGTGCACGCGGTAACCGCATTATGGAAAAGCTGGGAATTTCGTCAAAAACACCGCTATATCCGGATTGCGAGGCTTTGACCACGGTGTGGACGCAGGGACTGCACTCCCCCGCGCAGCTTTCGGACATTGCCAGCGAGGCAGTCCTGCTTCACACTTTGGCTTTTTTGGGCGGAAAGCTGTCAAAATTTTCCGAGAAGGACGAGGGACGCACGGATCTGATCTCTATGATACAAAAATACGTGGACGAGCATTTCTCCGACGCAGATTTTTCCTTGGAACGACTGGGTAACGACCTCAAATACAACAAAAAGTATCTTTCCACCGTATTCAAGCGTCACGTGGGCGTCGGTATTGTGGATTATCTGCACACGGTACGCATTCAGCACGCCTGCACCATGCTCAAGCAAGGCTTTACCAGCGTCAGCGACGTGGCGTTGCGCTGCGGCTATCCCGATGCACAGTATTTCTCCAAGGTCTTCAAGCGCAGAATGAACCTCTCCCCGCGTGAATATATGGCGTCGGTCAAAAACGAAGGCACTTTTCCAAGACTCCCCGAATAATCCCGCTTGATTTCACCTTGACAGGGCGCACAGCTTTGGCATAAGGCGTTTCCCACAAATCAAATCGGACACATCACGCAAGGTTCTCCCAAGCGGTGTGTCCGATTTTTTGCGTTTGATGCAACGTTTCCACACCGATCAAATACAACGTACACCATTGACAAGGCGACATGATTATGGTATGATAATGATGTAACACAAAATGTGGCGACACAGAAAGGAAATCGGCGTATGAATCCCATTTTTTACGAGATTGAGCACGGAACAATTTCCAACCATTTTTTGTTTGAAAAAAACACCGATCACGCCTTTCCCCTGCACATGCACCGTTGCTATGAAATGGTACTGATGCTGGAGGGCGAAATGACCATACAGATTGACCAGGACACGTACGATCTGAGCGCAGGTGATCTGATCCTGATCAAGCCCAACCGTCTGCACAGTTACGAAACCCCAACGGGCAAAAGCGGCGTCTGCCTGCTTTGCATGTTCTCCTCCGACCTGATCGCTGCCATTACCGATCCCCTGTCCAAATACCGCTTGCACACCGTGCACCTGCACAACGTCCAAGCAATCTATCGCGATACGTTTCTTCTGATGCAGGAGCACCGCGATCTTCCCACCGTCAAGGGCTTTTTATATCTGCTTTGCGGTCTGTTCTATCGGCAGATCGACTATTCAGCAGAGGATACGATCATAGAGGTCTCGGATCTGCTGCAAAAAATCTTCGCACATATCGAAAGCAACGTGGACAAGCCCTGCACCCTGCACGAGCTCGCCCAAGCATTGAAATATAACGAATCCTATCTCTCCCGCTTTTTCTACAGCAAAATAGGCGTTTCATATTCGGATTACGTACGCAGCATCAAAATCAACTACGCTTGCTATCTGCTCAAAAATACCCACGACAGCATATTCAACATTGCCAGACTTTGCGGTTACGCCACCCCCAGTGCCTTTAACCGCAGCTTTAAGCAGATCACGGGCATGAATCCCAACGAATACCGCTCCTTTGGGGGAGCATTCGACCCGTAAGAATACGTAACATAGCAAAAGGATACGCCCTGACGCACGATGCAGGGCGTATCCTTTTATTGTGATATCATGATCTGACGAAATTCTCACCGTCAAATGCAAAAACGCCAAAGCCGCGACCTGTGGGATTGCCCGCCTGCAGCCATTCGGCATACGCACGGCGCAGCGTAGTATCCTTGGGCAGCTGCGCATCGGGCAGATCGGTGTATCTGCCGAACACACGCCATCTGTCGTGGAAATCATCGGGCGTTTCCTTACCGCTGACCATCTCAAAGTCTCCCATAAACTTCAGCAAATTCATGCCCGCGGGCAAAAACTCACGGTGTCTGGGATACAGCAGCCAGGAGGAGCAGCCAAAAATTACAATGCCATCCTCAAACAGCGGTGCAAAATGAGGGTACGCCTTACGATAAGAGTCCAGACGCACCTCGTCGGTCAGCGCAATGCCGCGCGAGGGAATGTGCATATTGACGTACTTGTCTCCCGCCTTAAAGACCTTGCCGCAGGAAAGCGTGAAGTCCTCTCCCTCGTAGGTCATGACCTCATACTGGAATCTGCCGTAGCCAAAGCAGGTCAGCTTGAAAAAGCGATCGAACCAGTCTGCCACAAACGTACCGACCACGCCCTTATTCTCCACACACTCGTTGACCTTGCAGCGAATGTCATCCATAGACTCGTAAAAGATCTCGTCCGAAATGCCGTTTTCCTGATATTTCTCATAAAGACGGGGCAGACTGTTGACAATCAGCAAAAGATCCAACGAATATTCGTTTTTGCCAAACTGCTTTGCAGCTTGCTTGATCTCTGCCAAAGCGTCAGCCATAGAAAGTTCCTCGGTCACAACGTAGCGATATACGATACTGTCCATAACGGACGCAAGCGCGGCATCATCGTCCAGCATCTGCTCCAGGTCTCTGATTCCCTGCACCACCTCGGGAGCGTAGCCGTTTTGGGTCAATTGCTCGATCTGCGCATTCCAATGTTTCATGTTTTGTTTCCTTTCCGGTTTATGTTTTGCAAGAAGTGTCTTTTTTTGCATATCTGATCAGTCCGATAACGGCAGAGGAGATCGCTACGATCTCGTTGATCGTGCCGCCCACGGATGGAATGAACAGATTATAGATCATGATCAGCGAAGAGGTCAGCAAAATACTCTTGCGCAGATTTTGCGGGTTGAAATACCCCATGGCAAGCGTGTTGAGCATGATACCCACCACGAAAAACAGAGAATGTGCACCCTCCCAGGTGAAAATGCTGAGCACGCCCATAATCAGTGCAAGTACAATGGGGACTGCCTTACTTGACAGTATTTTTTTATCCCTGTAGCAATAGCAGATATTACGCACGATGCTGAACAGATTCAGTACCAGCGCAACCGTGCCGCCAAGCAGCGCGTAAGCAACGCAGGCAATGGCCGTTGCAACCGACAGTGTGATAAAAATCGCACGCTCAGACTTCATTTGATAGGTAATAAAGGACACGATAACTGCTATCACGCTGATAACCTGTCCAATAATTTCAATTGGCTCCATATAAAACTCCGTAATCCGAAAAATGTACTTTATATCATATCATATATGTCATCTATAATCAATAGCCTGCACGAAAAAAAAGAAAGAGGTCAAAAAAAGACAAGTACATGTCATAACATGAATATTTTGCACTGTTGACAGCATATCAGTTTCAAGGTATAATAATATAGACGGTAAACTTGAAAAGTGCGCTTTTGCAAGTTGCCGAAATACATAAGGAGAATCATTTATGAAACTTACGAGACGCTACCTTTCCCTGGCAGTTGCCTTGACCATGATCCTTGGCTGCTTTGTATGCCTTGGCTTTACCGCTTCCGCTGCAGCTGAGCCCGAGATCGTCCGTGACGGTCTGGTCGCTTGGTACGACGGTTCCAACAACTCCAATGGTTATCAGGATTCTGAAACCACCATCTGGAGAGACCTCTCCGGCAACAAAAACCACTTCAACGTTCGTGTAAACGAGACCAACTATTGGACCCAAAACGCTTTCCACTTGGATTCCGCATCCTACTACTTCCCCCAGGCAGTTGTTGACCTTGTCAACACTGACTCTTACACCATTGAGTTCTCCGCAGGCGACCTTGACCTCAAGGCAACTAACTGGAACACGCTGATGTGCTCCGATAACGATGAGTTCTCTCTCTTCATCCGCGTTCCCGAGCAGAACGAGGGCAGAGACTACCTGGAGTACAAGTACAACGACAAGAACCAGGATCGCCCCCTGGTTGACGACGGTGCTGCAGCACTTGAGAGTGACGGCATTGGCTCTACCATTGCAATCACCTTTGATATGAATGCTGCTGAAGGTCCTGTCTGCATCATCTACATCAACGGTATTGAGAAAGGCAGAGGCGTGCCCGAGTACACCAACATTGCCGACACCCTGACCATTGGTCACGACAACCCTCAGCGTGCATGGTCCGCTGACCTGTACAGCATTCGCTTCTACGACAGAGCGCTTACCCCTGCAGAGGTAAAGGACAACGCAGAGGCTGATGATGAAAAGTACCGCTATGGCACCTATTATCCTCCTAAGGTGGAATACGTTGATGACGGTGAGACCTTTGAAGACGCGATGACCGGCGAATATTTCAACAACATCATTCCTATGAACGCTGAGCTGGGTTTGATTGATACGCAGGGCTTCTACAGCACGCACTCCATCAACAAGGAGATCTACGGTGATTGGACCGGCGTACGCGTTAATCCCAATGCCGAATACGATCTTGATGAAGGCGGCGCGCTTCTGACTCCCATGATCCAGATCAACTATTCCAAATACTGCCGTAAGGCAGGCCTGACCCTGCTCAACGGTGAGGACATTCCTTATGCAGTTGTGAAGCTCAAGGCACAGGGCGAAAGCATTACCAAGGTAAACCTGGTTCCCGTTGCCGGTGATCATCACTCCTGGTTTGAGGCAGTTAATCATACTGCTGAAAACGTTAACGCAATCAAGGCAAACGGCGAGACCGAGTATCTGATCTTCGATCTGTCCTACACCTGGGAGGGCGGCATCAACCTGATCTGCCTTGCATTCCCCGAGATGACCGCTGACGCTACCGTATACGTTGAAGAGATCCAGCTCTTTGCTACCAAGGAAGAGGCTTACGCTTACGCAGGCGAGGAGATCCCCACCAAGGCTCCCGAAACCGAAGAGCCCACTACCGAAGCTCCCACAGCTGAAGTTACCACCGACAAGGCTGAAACCACCACCGAGGCTGAAAAGTCCGAGGGCGGCTGCAAGTCCGCAGTTGCTATGTCCCTGGTTGCACTGGTAGCAGTTGCTGCTGCTTGCGTAGCACTCAAGAAGAAGGACTAACGCTTTAGAAACAACGCATCTCCAATGATGTATATGACCCGTACCATGCACGATATTTTCGTTATGGTGCGGGTCTGTTTTCTGATATGCTTACCGCTTTTTTTGCTTTTTTGTGTTGATTTACAACAGAATCTCTGCTATAATAAATCCATGCAAAAAAACAAAAAAACAAATTTCTATATACTCTATATATACATGAGGAACACATGAAAAGCAAGAAAATATTGACCTCTATGAAAAGCAGCCGCGCGCTGATGATCACCTGCTGGCTGATTTACATGATCGCTTATCTGACCAGAAACACCTATACCGCTTCCATCGTGCATCTGACGGGCGAAGGGCTGCTGACCACTTCCTTGGCAGGTCTTGTCAGCACCTGCTACTTCGTCAGCTACGGCTGCGGACACCTCATCAACGGCTTTTTAGCCGATCGCACCCGTCCCGTTGTCATGTTGGGCGCAGGCATTATGGGAACGGCACTTGCCAACGTGCTCATGCCCGTCGTAACCCCCAACGTACCGCTCATGATCGTCGTTTGGACGGCAAACGGCTTTTTTGAATCCATGCTGTGGGCACCCATTTTCGTGCTGCTCTCCGGCGTGCTGACCGAAAAGCTGCGTTTTACCGCCCTTTCCACCATTTCCTATTCGCGCCCCACGGGTCAGATCTTGGCATATCTGTTCACTGCGGGCTGTACGTACTTCAATATCGGCTTCAAAGCCCCCTTCTTTATCGCTACTGTCTGCGCGGTTGCCTCCTGCGTGCTGCTGATCATTGTAGCTGCGTGGGCTTTCTCCGCCCCCGACGTACAGGTGGTGGCGGTCTCCACTAAGGAGCAGAAAAAAACGTCTCCCGCAAGCTCGGTATCACTCTTCAAGCTGCTTTTGATCAGTGGCGCACTGATCTTTACTGTGCCCGTTGTGTTCCACGGCATGCTCAAGGACGGCGTGAACACCTGGGTTCCCACCATCCTGCGCGACAGCTTTGATGTGGACGAAACGCTCTCTACCGTGCTCGCCATCGTGCTGCCGCTCATTGCACTGCTGGGCTTTACCTTGGCTAATTTCCTGCTTAAGAGAAAACGCCTGCATGAAAATCACCCCCTGATCGGAATCATTCTCATGGGTGCAGCTGCCGTTCCCACGCTGATTTTACTGGGCGTGCGCGGCATGTCGTTTGTGGCGGGACTTATCTGCCTGTGCGCGATCTCTCTGCTCATGGAATCCTTCAACCACGTCTATTCCACCATGATGCCCGCAAAATTTGCCCATTACGGCAAAGCAGCTACCGTCTCCGGCATTATGAATTCCTTGATCTACATAGGTAGTGCCATTTCCACCTACCTGTTCGGACTCGTTGCCGAGTGGTTGGGCTGGAGCACCACCATCTTTATCTGGTTATGCCTCGCGCTTGTGGGTGCAGCCATCCTGGCTTTTGCCATCAAACCCTGGAAACGTTTTATTGCACAAATGGAGGAGCAAGCAAAATGAAAAAGAACAGAAAGCTTTACGCAGTATCCAACGCACACCTGGACACCCAGTGGAACTGGACCATTCAGGATACCATACGCGACTGTGTGAAAAACACCTTGGCGGATAACTTTGCGCTGTTTGAAAAGTACCCGCATTATCGCATGAACTTTGAGGGAGCATTCCGCTATGCGCTTGCCAAGGAATACTACCCCGAGCTTTACGAAAAGCTTAAGGAATACGTAGCCCAAGGAAAATGGAACGTTTCGGGCAGCCAATGGGATGCAACCGATACCAACGTCCCCTCCTCCGAGGCGTATATGCGCCAGATTTTGCTGGGTAACGGCTTTTTTGAGCAGGAATTCGGCAAAAAGAGCAAGGACATTTTCCTTTCCGACTGCTTTGGCTTCCGTTATTCTCTGCCCTCCATTGCCGCACACATGGGCTTGGTTGGATTTTCCACGCAAAAGCTGCAGTGGGGCATCAGCACCCCCATCATACACGAGGACGGCAGCGTAACAAGACCCATGCCGGACGAGAACGCTGTGCGCATGGACCTTGGAAAATGGATTGGTCCTGACGGCAATTTCGTCATAGGCTCTCTCAATGCCAACGACTACACGCTGAAATTTGAAAAAGATCCAGAGCAGCGACCCATCCACGACCGCAAGGAATATACGCAGAAAATCGATCACAACGACACGTACGCAGGCGTTGCCGCGCACATGATGTACTTCGGCACGGGTGACTACGGTGGATCTGCGACCGATGAATCAGCACGCTACCTCAACGATGCGGTTGCACAAAACGGTGATGACAAGGATTTCGAGGTCATTGCAGGCTCTACCGAGCAGATCTTTACCGATCTGACCCCCGAGCAAATTGACAATCTGCCTGCTTATAAGGGCAATTTGCATATTCCCCACGGCTTTGGCACGCTGACCTCGCACGCTATCAGCAAGCGTTGGAACAGAAAGTGCGAGCTGCTTGCCGATAGCGCAGAGCGCGCAGCCTCGGTTGCCAAGTGGCTGGGCACGGGCAGATACCCCAAGGAGCGACTGGACTTTGCCTGGAAGCTGTTTTTGTGGCATCAATTCCACGACGACCTGCCCGGTACCTCTATTTTGGACGCTTACCGCTTCAGCTACAACGACTACGTCATCGCGCAAAACGTGCTTGCCGACGAGCTGACCGCATCGGTAGACGCAGTCGCCTCTGCTTTGCATACCAACGTGCCCGGACAACCCGTGGTGGTATATAACCCCGTAGCAGCCTCCCGTACCGATCTTGTCACCGCTTCCCTGCCCGCAGGCGCGGCGTTTGCGCGTGTTTATACTGCCGACGGCACCGAAGTACCCTCACAGGTATCCGTTGACAACGGTGAGCGCGTTTTGAAATTCGTTGCGACGGTTGCCCCCGTCAGCTTCACGGTGTATAGCGTAGTGGCATCGGATGCGCCCTGCGCACTCCCCACCAACCTCTCTGTCACCGAGAACTGCCTGGAAAACGCAAGATACAAGGTCACCATCAACGCACAGGGACATATCGCATCGATTTGGGACAAGAGCTGCAACCGCGAGCTGCTGTCCGCTCCCTCTGCGCTTGGCAAGAGAGAAGATAATAACGAAAAATGGCCCTCTTGGGAGCTCAAATACGAGGATACCAAGCTCCCCTTTACCAACGTGGGCGGAGATGTCACTTTTGAGATTGCCGAGCAAGACGCCGCTACTGTGGCACTCAAGATCACACACAAGGACGGCGTGAGCACGTTTGTGCAGACAGTACGCCTTACGGCAGGCGTTGAGCGCGTGGACGTGGAAAATGAGGTGGAATGGCACGAGAGAGCAACGCTTTTGTCGGCAGGCTTCCCTCTGACCGTTTCCAATCCCACCGCTACCTTTGATATAGGCCTTGGCGCAGAGGAGCTGGGCAATACAGACTCCTTCCCCTACTTCCAGCACTGCGTGCACCAGTGGGCAGACATCTGTGAGCCTGACGGCTCGTTTGGCATTGCCATTCTCAACGATTGCAAATACGGCATGGAAAAGCCCACCGACGACACGCTGCGCCTGACGCTCATCCATACGCCCAAAGCACCCTTCAAGTACATCAGCGGACAGGACTGGCAGGATCAAGGCTGCAACATCTTCAAGTATGGCTTTACCTCGCATGCCGGCAACCGCGACGGCGTGGCAATCGAAGCAGAATGCTTTAACAATCCCCTCTTTGCATTTGCAGCTGACGCGCACGACGGCAAATCAAGCTGTATCAGCTTTGCAAGCGTCAACGACAAAGAGGTTGCAATCCGCTGCATCAAAGAGGAACAAAAGGGTAATCGCCTGATCGTTCGCGTGCAGGAAACTGCAGGCAGAGATCACTGCGGCGTTCAGCTGACGCTGGCGGCAGACATTCTGCACGCCCTGGAAACCAACGGCTACGAAGAGGGCAACGGCTCTGTTGCATTCGACGCGCACGCGCTGACCTTTGACATGACTCCCTTCTCGGTTAAGACCTTTGCCATCGAAATACGCAACACGCAGGCGGACGACGTCCTCGGCACGCCCGTTGCGCTGGACTATAACAAACGCGTAACCACCTCCCGCTTTGACTATACCGCAGGTGAGTTTGGCAAGGGCATCTCCATTCCCGAGGAGTTGTTCGGACAGACCGTTTACAGCGGCGGCTTGCGCTTTGCGCTGGGCAAGGCAGGTGCGTGCAACGCCGTGCTTTGCGACGGTCAAACCGTTTCCCTGCCCGCAGGGACAAAGCGCGTTGTACTTCTGGCAGCCTCCCGCAGCGGTGACGTAACCGTTACCTTTGGCGTGGGCGACAAGAGCGTATCCCGCAAAATCACCGACTTCTGCGAAAACGTAGGCACTTGGGATCAGGTTGCTGCAGGCGACACAGCCTTTATCAAGCGCGATCCCGTAGCGATCAGCTATTCTCACACGCACGACGCAGACGGCGACCGCCTGTATAAATTTGCCAATATTTTTGCCTATACCATTGAAACCGAGGGTGCAGACAGCATTACCCTGCCCGCAGGCGAGCAGGTCGTGCTCATGGCGCTCACCGCAATCACAAACAATCAAAAGACCACCGTTCCCACAGCGCCTCTTTATGATTTTGTCCCCGAAAAGACTTCTCCCACCTACACCCTGACCTCCGTTGACATGAACAGCTCGGGCGTATATCACGAGGGCGAGCTGATCCGCGTTGCCGCTCCCCGTTGCAACGGAAACGGTACGTTTGAACGCTTTGGCGGAAATGCTGATATCATCTGGCAAGAGGACGTGCAGGCACTGGTGCGCATAGGCACAGAGGATGCCACCATTTATCCCATCTTTTCAGATTTTGGCACCAACGTCGTGCTGAACAAGCCCTGCCGCGCAAATCACAGCCGCGAAAACCTTGGAGAATACGCCGCAAACGCGCTCAATGGCGACAGCAAGAGCAAGTGGGCAGGCATTGCCGAGGCAGCAGATACCGAAACGGGTCATGCCGCTTGGCTGGAGGTGGATCTCGAAGAGGTTACCCCCATCTACAAGTGGCTGGTACTGCATTGCGGCGAATACGAGGACAGAAACGACAATACCGTTGACTATTTCCTGCAATATAAGCAGACAGAGGACGGCGAATGGCTGACCGCCGACGAGGTATGGGGCAACCGCACTGACATGACGCTGCGTGAATTTGCACCCGTGCAGGCGCGCTACGTGCGTCTCTACATCATCAGACCTACCCCCCACGCCGACAAGACCGCACGCATTTACCAATTCCACGTGTACAGCGTGCCCGAACAAAACGGTCAACAGCAGTAATGCGTCAAGTCATATCAATCGTGCCGGTGTCACCCTGCGTGACGCCATGGAGGTGTTTTTTTGAATACTGAATCAAAAAATCGAGCAAGGCAGCTGCTTGCGCAGCTGACCTTAGAGGAAAAGCTTTACCAGCTGTCCGCTCAAATGCTGTTCGACGTTGCACCCGATTACGAGCAGCAACGTGACCACAAGCATGGAAATTATCGCAATCCGGGTCATTTCATGCACGCCAAGCGGCAAGAGCCTGCGTCCCCCTCGGAGGTGGCTGCGCGTATCAATCGCGACGTGCAGCTGACCATGGATGCGCACCCCCATGCCGTACCGCCCCTTGAGCACGGCGAAGCGTTGCACGGTGCACAATGGGGCATGGCAACCTGCTTCCCGCAGCCCATCGGCATGGCGTCTACCTTTGATGACGAGCTGGTCGCAAGGATCGCGGATGTGATCGGCAAGGAGTGTGCTGCCGTGGGCGTCAGACAGGCGTTGACCCCGGTGGTCAATATCGCGCGTGACTGCCGTTGGGGAAGAACCATTGAGACCTTTGGCGAGGACGTTCTGCTCTCGTCCAACATGGGCGTGGCGATGTGCCGCGGTCTGCAGAAAAACGGTGTCATTGCCACCCCCAAGCATTTTGCGGATAATTATTCCGACGGCGGCCGCGATTCCAATTACTCATATACCTCGGAGCGAACCATGCGCCGGGTGTATCTCAAGCCGTTTGAGAAGTGCTTGGGCGAGGGCGGCGCTATGTCGGTCATGGCGGCGTACAACGCCTGGGAGGGCGTTCCTTGCTCCTGCAACGAGCGTCTGCTGACCGAAATTCTCCGTGATGAATGGGAATTTGAAGGATTCGTGGTTTCCGATTACTGGGGCGTTGAGGGCATTTACGAGGCACATAAGCTGGTGGATTCCTACCCGAAGGCGCAATCCCGCTGCCTGAAGGCGGGGCTGGAGGTCAATCTCCCCCATACCTGCTATGAAAAGCTGGTCACGGCGTTGGAGGATGGAGAGATCACCGAGGCTGACGTGGATCGCGCGGTTCTGCGCGTGCTGAGTGCCAAGTTTGCCATTGGGTTGATGGATGCACCCTTTGTCGATCCCGCGGCAGCCGATGCGCTGGTGCGCTGTGAAGCGCACAGACAGTTGGCGCTGGAGGCAGCCCGTCGCTCTATCGTGCTTTTGAAAAATGAAGGCGTGCTGCCGTTGGATCGCAAGCGGATTTCAAGGCTTGCCGTTTTCGGTGTCAGTGCCAACGAGCTTCCCGTGGGCAAGAACTATTCGGGACCCTTTCAGCGCTTGTGGGAGGCAGAGGACGCCAAAACGCCGCTGCAGTATCTGCGCGAGTATGTGGACGGCTATGCAGAGGTCATTTTTGCAGAGGATGAAAAAATTGAGGAGATCGCCTCGGTGTGCGATGCAGCGATCTATTTCACCACAGTTGTGGAGGGCGAGGGCATGGATCGCTCCGATATCCGTTTGCCCGCGTATACAAAAAAGATGCAGGAGGATGAGTCAGCCCTGATCGTTGGCAAATTCGAGATCGAGGTCAAGACCGATCAGGAACAAAGCATCCGTCGCATGAGTGCTGCCAACGCCAATTCCATCGTGATGCTGCTCAACGGTGCGCCCGTGGATATGAGTGCGTGGGTGGACGGCTGCGGCGCAATTTTGGAGGCGTGGTATCCCGGTGAGCAGGGCGCGCAGGCAATGACCGAGATCCTGTTTGGAAAGGTCAATCCCAGCGCCAAGCTTCCCATCACCTTTCCGCGCAGCGTGGGTCAGCTGCCCCTGTTTTACAGCAATATGCCCTCGGGGCGCGGCTACGGCTACGTGGAAAACGACGGCTCTCCGCTGTATCCCTTCGGCTACGGCTTGAGCTATACGACCTTTGCGCCCGAAAACGTGACCTGCACGAGCGAGGGCGATCGCCTGCAGATCTCGCTGGATCTGCATAATACGGGAGAATGCGACGGCGCGGAGGTCATCCAGATCTATCTGTCGGGACGCAACGGCGACGTGGTCATGCCCGTGCGCGAGCTCAAGGCGTATCAGCGCGCAGAGGTGGCAGCCGGGGCATCTGTCCGTGTGGCGTTGGAGATCCCCGCCGAGGCGTTTTGCTATTATGATCACCGCATGGCGTACGGCATGCACGACTGTGACTACACGGTGTCGGTTGCAACCTCTTGCGTGGACGTGCATCGGGCATTTGAGGTAAGAGTGAGAGAGGGAAAGGTGCTTTTGTAAAATGGATACGATAAAAATCAACAAGAAAAAGACCAAAATGGTCGCGCATGCAGGCTTGTTCGGTCTGGAGACCGCCAACACCTGCGCGGGCTTTATCGCAGCAGGCAACCGCTCCTACTGGGGCGTGGAATGTGACGTGCGCGTGGCGAAGGATGGGCTGGTGGTCATTCACAATGATTCCACCGAGGGATTTGCTCCCGAAACCGTCATCATGTCCGAGAGCACCGTGGAGAACATCCAAAAAATCGCGCTCTACGAGCGTCACTTCTTCCACAGCATGGAGGACTACGGCATTACGCCACGCATCAACCCACCCAGATCGGATCTCCGCATTCCAACGCTGCAGGAGTATATCAGCATTTGCAAGCACTACGACAAGGTATGCGTCACCGAGCTCAAGCACGCCATGACGCCCGAAACGATTGCAGACGTGGTCGCTGCCTTTCGCGAGCAGGATTACCTTGAGAACGTGGTATTCATTTCGTTCTTTTGGGAAAACCTTGTACAAATCCGCAAGCTGCTGCCGGATTGCCCCGTACAGTTTCTGACCGATGAAAAGTACGACTTTACCGACGAATTTTTGGACAAGGTCGCGCAAAACGGATTTGATCTGGACATCCACATCTTCACAACTACCCGTGAGCTGGTGGAGCGCATCCACGCGCGCGGCATTGCTCTGAACGTATGGACCTGCGATTGGGTAGAGAAAGCTGAAAATCTCGCTGCCTGGGGCGTGGACTATATCACCAGTAATATTTTGGAATAACTGCACAAAAAGGAGCGCACATGAGCTTTTGGATCATGGCGGACGACCGCCCAACCTCTCCCAAATTTTATTACTTTTCCAAGGATTTTCAAGCTCCCGACGGAGCTTGCCTCAAAGCCCGTGTCTGCGGAGATACGCGCTATGCCCTGTATCTCAACGGACACCTTGTCTGTGAAGGTCCCTGCCAGGGTACGGCATACACAACCTTTTATGAAACCGAGGATCTGACCCCTTATCTGAACACCGGCAAAAATACACTGGTTGCTAAGATCATGTACGCCACCGAGGGCTACTTTATCTCCACCTTCCGCAGCTTTGCCCCCGCGTTCTGGTTTGACGGTGCACTGACAGCTGACGGCGTGACAACCGCGCTGGGCACCGATCAAAGCTGGAGCTGCATGCGCGAGGATGCCTGCACATTGGAGCAAGGCACGGATTGCTACGTTTCTATCCCGCCTTACGAGCACTGGTCGGGCGCGTCGGTATACACCCCCGTCCCCGTCAAACAAACATGTGAGCCCGACCCGGCGCGCCATTGCTTTGACTGCAACGGCATCGCCCAGCAATACGTTATGTCCCCCCGTACCCTGCCCGCCATGCAGACCGAGAGCTATCGCCCCCTACAGGCAGTGCGCAGCGGTCAAGGGTTTACCGAATACGATGCTACCGCCTATACCACCGCCAAGCTGCGCTTTTCCTTTAAGGCAAAGGCAGGCAGCCGCATCAAGCTGACGTATGCCGAATGCTACCGTCAAACAGACGAAAACGGCAGGCACTACAAGGGACTGCGCGATTCCTACGATCAGCCTACCGCCTTTTTGTACGGATGCTGCGACACGGTAGTTGCCACAGGCGAGGTGCAGACCTTCTCCCCCTTCTGGTATCGCTCCTTCCGCTTTGTACGCGTAGAGTGCGACGACCCGATGCTGAAGGTCACCGCGTTTGATTACGCATTCTATCACTATCCCTTGGACGCTGCAGGCACGTTTGCCTGCTCCGATCCGCGCTATAACAGAATGTGGGAGATCAGCCGACACACCGTGCTTTGCTGTATGCACGAGATGTACGTGGACTGCCCCTACTACGAGCAGCAGCAATACGATATGGACAGCGCACTGGAAATGCTGTTCACCCTGCGCATGAGCATGGATCAACGCATGCCTGTCAAATCCCTGACCGACTTTGCGCATTCGCAAATGCCAAGCGGACTGCTGCAGGCAAACTACCCCTCCATCAAGACCCAGCTCATCCCCAATTTCACGCTTTTCTGGATACTGATGCTGCGCGATTACCTGCGCTATTGCGGCACAAGTGCACAAAACGTCAAGCTGCTGCGCGCACTGATCGGCACTGCCGCTCACGCCCTGGATGGCTTTGATGCTTACGTGCTGCCAAACGGTCTGGTGGGCAATACCCCCTATTGGCATTTCGTGGACTGGGTACCCGGCTGGAATGACGGCATTCCCTCGGGAGATCCCGATGCGCCTATTACGGTGGGCACGCTGATGTACGCAACCGCCCTGAAGGCAGCTGCCGAGCTTTACGACATCCTCGGCAGACCGGGCACTGCAAAAGATTACAGAAGCAAAGCCGAGGACGCCATCCGCGCTGCCTACGAGCATTGCTACGACCGCGAGGCAGGACTGTTTTGCAACAAGCCAAACGTGCGCGAATACAGCCAGCACACCACGCTTTGGGCAATTCTTTCGGGTGCTGTGGTGGGTAAGGAAGCAGGCGAGCTGATCGACCGCACCTTTGACGGTCACGTGCCCGTGGCGTTTTGCACCTTCTCCATGAGCCACTATATGTTCCGCGCACTGGAGCTGGCAGACCGCTATGACGTATATGCCAAGCGTCAGATAGAGGGCTGGGAGAAAATGCTTGATTTGCATTGCACCACCTGGTGTGAAAACCCCGACAATCCCAGAAGCGAATGCCACGGCTGGAGCTCTGCACCCATTTACGAATTCTCTGCTATGGTGTTGGGCGTTGTACCCACCGCTCCCGGCTACGATGCCGTTCGCATCAAGCCCCATCCGCACGCGTACGATCTTTCTTGGGCAAGCGGTACCGTCCCCACCCCGCACGGCGTCATTTCCATTGCATGGGAAAAGCAGGACGGCGAGCTGAGCATGACCGTCACCCTGCCAAGCACCGCAATGCACTGCGAGGTCGTAATGCCCGACGGAAAAACGTTCACGCAAACAACCGAGCGCGCACAATACACCTGCAAATTATAAAAAACGGACACGTCACTCAGGATTTCCCAAATGACGTGTCCAATTTATTGCCCAAACTTGTATCAAGTGTATTTGTGTGCTATGATTCTTTTAATTTATGCTGACTATCATGTCCCATTCATGTTCGGTATATGCAAAAGGAATGTAAACAAGCTTGTAAGTGCTCTCCTGCATGTACTCAAATGCGTCGGGCATCTTCTCTTGGAATTTCTCCGTTCTGCCGTCGGCAGTGTAGGTGTATTCATGCGAGGTAGTATATCCATCCGCTGCCTCATGATAGTGCTTGCTGAGCAAACGTCCCTTTTCATCGTACGTATATTCCGTAACCTGGGCTTCCTTGCCGTCAGCCGTGCAGGTGATCTTGAGCAGCTGTCCTTGCTCGTTGTAAAGGTAGTCTTCGGTCCAGAATATATTGCCGTCGGCATCGCGCGAGATCAGCTTTGTGAGAACGTTGTTGCTGTCGTAGATGTGCTCGACGGAAAATACTTCGTCGCTATTTTCCACTTCGATTTTGACCATATTACCGTTATCGTCATAGAAATACTCATTCACCGTGCGATAGCCATCCGAGTCGCTTCCTACGATCTTGATTTGACGTCCCTTGTCGTCATAGGTATATTCGGTGGTATAGACATATCCGTCGTCATATCTGTAGATTTCCTTCTCGATCTTGCCGTTCGTATTGTAGACGGACTCGTAGGAGATCAGTTCGCCCTCGGCATCCGTGCAAAAAACGCGCGTCAGCTTGCCGTTTTCATTGTAGGTGCAGGTGCAGACGTGCGAAGTGCCGTCCTCATACGAAATGACGAACTGCGCGGGAAGGTTGTTTTCGTTGAGAGTGA
>JAFNZX010000221.1 GCA_017382615.1 Clostridia bacterium
CTGTCCGGGCAGGCTGATGCTTCCCGGGCGATTTTGACACACGTGTGCGTATACGGCGTCCACGTGTACCGCCTCTGCCATGCAATCGGTTTGGTCTGCGTAAAGGCGCAGGATCAAGCGTTTGGCAAGGGCAGCGGGAGTGTCTTGTAAAAGCGTAAGCGGCAGCGTGCCGTTTGCGGGATATAATGCGTCCGCCATGGCGTCCAGTGCAGCGCAATCCTCGCTTGCCGCGCGGCACAGCCTTGCGGCGGCGTGCTGGGGATGATTGAAAAGCATTTCCAGCTCGGGTACGATGCGGTTGCGGATGCGGTTGCGCGCATAGTCGTTGCAGGCGTTGGTCGTGTCGGTAACGAAATCAATGCCCAACGTATTGCACGCGTCCAGAATTTCCTGCTTGGTCAGATGCAAAAGCGGTCTGAACACGAAAAGGTGCTCTTGCTGATCCGTGCCAAAGAGCGGTGCATATGCGGGAATGCCGCAAATTCCCTGCGTGCCCGTACCGCGACAGATGCGAAAGAGCAGCGTTTCAAGGTTATCGTCCGCGTGATGTGCCGTGGCAAGCAACGGTATGCCATGCCGCTTCATCAGGCGCGCAAAATGACGATACCGCGCCTCTCTTGCGGCGGTTTCCACGCTTTGCCCCTGCTTTTTTGCAAGCGCGGGGGCGTTGATGCGGACGGCAAACAGCGGAACGTGCAGCTTGCGGCAGGTGGCACTGCAAAAAGCAAGGTCTCTGTCTGCCTCCTTGCCGCGAATACCGTGGTGCACGTGTACGGCGTAAAGGTTAAGTCCCGCTTGCCTAAGCAAGTGCAAAAGCAGTGCGGAGTCCGCCCCGCCCGAAAAGGCAACCAGCACGGGGGTGTCATGCGCGTACCCCGCGGGCAGGCGCAGTGTGTATTTATCCATGACCTTCGTCATCCGTAATGGTGCGGAATTTGGTAAAGCGGCCGATCCAGCCCATCTTGACCGTGTTGGTCGAGCCGTGACGGTTCTTTGCCACAATGACCTCGGCGGTGGAGTCCTCGGGGGCTTCCTCGCCTACCTTGTAGTATTCGTCGCGGTAAAGGAAGATGACCACGTCCGCGTCCTGCTCGATTGCACCCGAGTCACGCAGGTCGGAAAGCATGGGCTTTTTGTCGGTTCTGCCCTCGGGACCACGCGACAGCTGTGCGCAGCAGATGACGGGAACCATCAATTCCTTTGCCATGATCTTGAGTGCACGGGAGATTTCGGAGACCTCCTGTACGCGGTTATCAATTTTTCTGTCGGATTGCATGAGCTGCAAATAGTCGATGACGACCAAGCCCAGGTTGTCCACGCGGCGCAGCTTTGCCTTCATGCCTGTAACCGATTGACCCGACGTGTCGTCGATCAGGACGTCACATTTTGCCAGGTGTGAGGTTGCCTCGGCAACCTTTCTCCAGTCGTCGGTGGAAAGCTCACCCGTACGCAGCGTGTAGGAGTCCACGAGAGCCTCACTGGAAATGACGCGGTTTACCAGCTGATCAGCCGACATTTCAAGGGAGAAGATGGCAACCTTCTTGCCGGTTTGGGACGCGACGTTGGTGGCGATGTTCAGACAGAAGGAGGTCTTACCCATACCGGGACGTGCACCGACCAGGATCAGGTCGGATTTTCCCATACCTGCCAGCACGCGGTCCAGACCCGAAAAGCCGGTGGACGTGCCCTGCGAGGCATTTTTATTTTCCTTGAGCTCGTGCAAGTGCGCGTAAACGTCTCCGATGACGTCGCGAATGTGCTTGAAGTTTTTGGTATCACGACCCTGCGCAATGGCGTAAATGCTGTTTTGCGCACTTTCGAGAATGCCTGCTACCGAGTCCTGCTCGGAGTACGCCGCCTCGGAGATGTCGTTTGCCACCTCTATGAGTCTGCGCAAGGTGCTTTTTTCCTTGACGATGCGGGAATAGTCCTTGATGTTGAGCGCGTTGGGCACGACCTCAGCAAGGGTGCGGATGTAATCCTGACCGCCCGATTTATCGTAAATACCCTTGCGCACCAGCGTATCAATCAGCGTTACGATGTCGATTTCGCTGTTCTGCGCAAAGAGCTCCTGAAAGGCAAGGTAAATTTGCTTGTGCTCTTCAAGATAGAAGTCGTCGGATTTGATCAGATCTGCAATCTCATCAAGTGACTTGGGGTCGATGAGGATAGAGCCAAGCAGGCTTTGCTCGGCAATCAGGGAGAAGGGTAGCTTGCGTACAAGTTCCTCGCTCATAAAGACCTCCTAACGGTGAAATTGCAACGCATTTACGCGCCTACCGTGACCTTGACCTTGCCCACGATCTCGGGGTACAGACGCACGTCAAAATTGTATGTGCCGTAAGCCTTGATGGGATCGGGCATGACGATCTTGCGCTTATCCACGGTTACACCGTGCTGCTTGGCGAGTGTCTCGGCAATGTCCTTGGCGGTCACCGAGCCGTAGAGTCTGCCGTCCGCACCTGCGCCGGTCTGAATTTTGACGACGATTTGCGAAAGCTTTTCGGCAGTGGCGCGAGCGGCTGCCTTTTCGGTCTCGATTTTGTATTGCTTGGATGCTTCCTTATTCTTTACCTCGTTGATTGCCTTGTTGTCGGCAATCACGGCAAGCTTTTTGGGGAAGAGAAAATTGCGTGCGTATCCGTCGGATACCTCGACGATCTGGTCCTTTTTACCTTGACCCTTGACGTCCTGTAACAGTAAAACCTTCATGATATATTCTCCTTTGTAGTGAAATAGTACAGTTTATTTATGATTATCTGCTTTGTAATCGTAATCGAAATAGTCGTTGATTGCGCCCTTGAGCAGCTCGTACGCGCCCTGCAGCGTTGCGTTCTTGACCTGCGCACCCGCTACGTCAAAGTGACCGCCGCCCTGCAGCTTTTCTAAGATGAGCTGTACGTTGATCTCGCCCTTGCTTCTGCCGGAAATGGCAACGGTGTCACCCATGAGCACCATGGCAAAGGAGGCTTCAATGCCCTTGAGCGAGAGCAGGCTGTCTGCCGCCTTGGCTGCTGCCACGCGGTCCTCGGGGGAGGGCTCGCGATCGGTGCTCAGCCAGGTAATGGCAATCACGTCGCGGTAGATGCGCGCTGCGGAGTCAAATGCACTGGCAATGCGCATGTCCTCCAGATCCTGATTGAAGAATTCACGCGTCACGCTGGTATGCGCACCGCGGGAGTAGAGGTAGTGCGTGATTTCAAAGGTCTGCGCGCCTGCGTTTCTGGTAAAGTTGTTGGTGTCCAGCATAATACCGGAAAGCAGCAGGTTTGCCTCTGCCTTAAGCAGGCTGTCGGCAAATTTGCTCTGCTGCAGCATTTCTGCAATGATCTCGCTGGCAGAGGACTTGGTGGGCTCAATATAATTGAGGAAGGGGGCAAAATCGGGCTCCTTGACCAGTCTGTGATGGTCGATGAGCGCAATGTTGTGTACGCTGTGAGGCAGATCGGGGGCTTCGAAAATATAGCGATTATTGGCGTCCACGATGATCAGCAGCGTATCCGAGGTCACGGCGTTCATGCCTGCCTCACGGTCAATAAACATCTCCGCATATTCGGGAATGCCCTTAAGCTGCGCAAAGCAGGTGCGGAAGGTGTCGCATTTTCTGTCAATGACCACGTGTATCGAGGGAATGGAGGAGAGGGGAAGCCCTGCCTCACTTGCCTTAGCCTGCAGCACACTTAAGGTAAAGCGCGCAGCACCGACGCAAGCGCCCACGGAGTCAAAGTCGGGATTGGAGTGTCCCATAATCAGCACGTTGCCGCATTCACGAATCTTATTTGCAAGCACGCCTGCGCTGACGCGCGAGTTGATGGAGGAGTTGCTCTCTAAGATCTTATGCGTGCCGCCAAAGTATTCAAGGTTACCGCCTACGTTGCGGCGCAGAGCCACCTGGTTACCGCCGCGTGAAAGAGCGACCTCAAGAGCGGCGTAAGCAGCACTTTCCTTTTCCTGCATTGTGCCCTCAATCGAGGCAATACCCATGGAAACGGTCAGCGGGAAGGAGTTATCGCCTATTTTGGCATCCATGACCGTGTTCAGAATGCTGAAGCGGTCTGCTATGCATTTCTCTAACTGTTCCTGCGAAAAAATGGCGACGTATTTATCTCTGTCGTATTCGCGAAGCATACCGTTCTGCTCCGCTGCCCAGTCAAGCAGGATCTGGTCAATGCGCGAGGAAACCTCACGGTAGTTGGCGCGCACGAATTGCGTCAGCTCCTGCAGGTTGTCAATGGCAATGAAGGCAACGACGGGGTTTTCGCGATCCGCCTTTTCCTTCAGCTCCAAAAGTCCGTCCACGTCACGGAATACCGTAAAGAAGTATTCCTCGTTATGCATGCGCATGGGGTAGCTTTGCAGCTCGTATCTCTTGCCGTTGGCAAGTCTGGTCACGGGACCCTCGGGCAAAACGTCAGAGGATTTTGCAGAGGTTTTGGCACCGTGTGCAGAGACAGAAATGATATCAATGGATACGGGGCAGAGCTCGGACAAACGGATGTTGCAAATGGGCGTTTGGTAGCCCAGAGCGTCCTGCAGGGCACTGTTGATGATTCTGACAATTCCGTCACGACCGATGATTGCGTAGGGAACGTCGATGACGTAGCGGAACATATCGTATACCTCGGTATTGGCTTTTTCTGCTGCCAGCATAGCCTCGCGCAGGCGCAGATAGCGCACAAGGTAGATAAAAAACAGTACCGTGCAGCAGATGGCGAAGATGGAAATCGCGCCAATGCCAAACCAACCGAGCGGCAGGGAGGGGATGTCCAGATATCCCACGGCTGCACAAGCAAAAAGCAAAAGCAAGCCAACGGTCACGCATACCGCAAAGGGCAGGCGGAGATCCATATAAAGGGCTTCCTTTTTGCCCGTATAATGCCCGTTTTTATGGGAATTTGTACGTTTCACGTTACTGTCCTCCTGTAAAATCTTTGAATTTTTGCTCCAACGCGCGCGTCAGTGCCTGCGTGAGCACGGCAAGTGCACCGAAAAATGCGATCATGGGAACGACGGCAACGCCCAAGAAAATGACGGCTAAGCCGTACGTCAGCAGCAGCGGCCACTTGACGGGGGCGTTTTTGACGTTGGAGATAATGCTTAAAATGCCGGAAACGCTCATCAAGGGCAGTAGTGCCAGCACCAGATTGAGTGCGATGAAGACCACCACTCCCGCTTGCGGGAACAGTGAGCTGACGACGAGCACGACAAAGCAAAGGATGGTAAAGATGGCTGTGGGGATGGAGGGCTCATACTTGATCAGCTGCTCGGGGTAGTCCTTTTTGTCAAGACCGCGCACCAAGGCGGCGGTCATACCGCGGTGGGCAATAAAGCCAAGCAGCCAGGAGAGCATAATGGCAACACCGGGCACAATGCCAAGCACGGTGAGTGCCATGGAGTTTGCGAACGCGGTAATTGCCTCGGCGGAGGCGTCACCGCCCAGCATATTGATAGCGGAGGTGGACATGGAATTTGCCAGCTCAGCAATCGATTCTGCGGGCACGTCGGGACCCACCAGGGGAGTTAAGTGCTCTACAATTGCCTCGGGGTTGGTCATAAGCTGTACCGACTCTGCAAAAAGCCCTGCCACAGAGGCGTGAATGGAGCGGATATAGTCGGTCAAGCCGTGCGCGCTAAACAGCGGTACGCCTGCCATGAGTGCGTCCGCACCGATCAGCAATACAAGTGCAGTCAGCAGTGTGCCCGTGGCAACGCCGACCGAGACAATGATGGAATATTTTTTGCGGTAGCAAATACCGAGTGCCAACCCAATGAGTACGGGCAAGAGTGCGCAGGCTGCCAAGATGGGCTCGCCCGTCAGAAAATAGATGACGCCTGATGCAAGAGCCGCCACAAGCAGGTTGCATACATACCATATACGTCCACCGCCCGCAATCAGGACTGCGCCTGCGACCGTGCCGCAAAGCAAGGCGGCGTATTGTCCGGTCAGTCCCAGCCCCAGCAAGGAGGTAGCCAACGCTCCCGCAAACGCCAACGCCAAAAACAGCGGCTTGCGACAAAGCGTAAGAATAAAGAGCAGGCAGAGCGCAAGTACGGCAAAGAGGATTGCAACGGGCACGTAAGGGGAGATTCCTTCTGTGCCAATATAGTAGGGCAGCGCGGGAATTGCTGCCGAGCAGATCAGTAAAACAATGCAGCATAAGAGTTTTGCAGCAGCAGGAACGGGCTTGATCCCGATCGGCGTCTGCTTTGTGCTTGAGGTATCCATAGCATCTCCTTTCCGTGCACGCGTACCATCGCAAGGGCATAGTGCACTATCATACCATTATACCATTATAGTAGTATAACATATATTTTTGCATTTGTAAACAGTTATATAATTAAATTTAAGGAAAAGAGGAAAAAATTTCAAAAATATCCCCTTTCGCGTTATCCTATGCGGGATTGTTTCGGCATGACCGTAGGGGCGCATTCCATATGCGCCCTTGTGTCATCCCGAGCAGAGCATCCCCCAACGTGTCATCCTGAGCGACGAGCGTAGCGAGGAGTCGAACTTTTGCGGCATGGAGTATCCGTCGCGCAGCAGGATACGGAATAGAGCAAAAGCGCGCAGCGGGATCTGCAATGGGTTTCTGACACGCTTGCTCAGCCGAAGGTATATTTGATATGCGTGATATGCGGACAGTCGGGGACGCCTGTCCCTACAACGGGTGTATCATGTAGGGACAGGCGTCATGCCGCAAGCGGCGAACTGTCCGCATGATAAATAATATCTTTTGCTAGGCAAACATTGAGGTGACCTGCGCAGATCCCGCTGCGCGCTACCGCGCTTGCGCTTTTGCTTGCTGCGGTGCACCGATGGTGCATCCTCGACCCGCAAAAGTTCGACTTCGGGCTACGCCCTCCGCTCAGGATGACGCTCCGGGCTTTTGTCAGTGCAAAATAACAAAAGGGCACAGGAAAGCATCCTGCGCCCTCTGTGCGACGGGCATTATTCCGTTGCTTTTTGATAGTAAGATCTGACTAAGCTGTCGAAATCTTGAAAATTGCATTGCATGCGGCGATATGTTAGGGTGCCCTCGGAAAGATAAAACTGCGTCATATAATCTATGACCTCCACGTCGCCGTTGGCATACAGAATGTATACTCCCAATGTGTCTTTGAAAGTGGGATCCCCGGGCATAAAGCGTACGAAAGGAAGCGCATGCAGATCGGTCAGAAAAGCATCCACGTTCTCAATTTGCACAGAGCCTTCGGGCAAAACCGAGAGGTTAGCGGTGTCGAGCATGTTGTAATCGACAAGGTATATGCTTTCAATTTGATCGCGGTCATGCAGCAACGCAAGCTCTGTGCGCAGGCATCCGGTGCAGACAAAGCAGCAAATCAGCAACGCTGCGATCATGGTTACGGTCGATTTGGAAAAGTTGATTTTCATGGTGTTGCTCCTTTCTGTCACAGGTGATTTTCGTTATGGCTGCTTTGTGCTGCTTGCGTCGCCTGACCATTTTTTGATGGTTTGATCAAATTGCGCAGCATCGCTGCAATGATCGTACGAGTGGTATTCCATAATGCACCCATGCTTTTCGGAATACTTGTATTGTTTGGGCCCGGACTTTGAAATAATTTCATATTCTCCGCTGTCATACACGATCAAAATCACGGTTCCGCTTGGCGAAGCAGGATTTGTGCCAAGTTTTTTGTACTCTATTGCCTGTATATCGTTCAATAGATCGACAAAATCATTTGTATTGATATCCTTGATCAAGGTGTAGTCCTCTTCGGTGACAATGCTGTCTTTTTTCATTTCGACGATTTTGATTTCCTTGACATGATCGTCGGAATACAGGAGTTTCAGATGATGCGTATTTGTTGTGCAGCTGATAAGAAAAAAAGATAAAAGCATAAACGAAAGGATCATCGTGAATTTTCTCATAAGTACCTCCTTGATTGATCTTTTGTTGTTTTCATTATACCATCCGGATGAATGTCTGTCAAGAATGTGCACCCCGCCTCACTTATATAGACGCTATTTTTGCAAAAAAGTTTCGCTTTTTCCCAAAATATTTTTGATTTATAGAAATTTTTTCGCAAAAAATTCAAAAAATATTTGCATAAGGTATTGCAAAGCGCGAAAACTTGTGATATAATACGTATAGTAAGATATCATGTTGGAGTGGGTTGAGCAAATCCACTCCAAAAATTTTGTCCGGGAAAGGAGTCTTTTATGGCAACACAAGGCGCAAAGCGTCAGGGCAGTATTGCGCAAAAGGTCTGGGACATCGTGCTCCCCACCGCCGACGAGCTGGAATACGTTCTTTGGGACGTGGAGTTCGTCAAGGAGGGCGCGGACTATTACCTGCGCATCACCATCGATCACCCCGAAGGCATTAACATTGAGGATTGTGAGCGTTTCCATCGCGCCATTGATCCGGTGCTGGACGAGACCGATCCCATTCAGCAGGCGTACATTCTGGAGGTCTCCTCCCCCGGTATCGAGCGCGAGCTGAAAAACCGCGACCACGTCATGATGTGTCTGGGAGATACGGTGGAAATCAGACTGTATTCCGCACAGCACGGCGCAAAGGTGCACCGCGGCACGCTGGTCGGTATGACCGAGGCGGGCAACGTGCAGATCGAGCAAAACGAAACATTATTGGAGTTTGACGCCGATAAGATCGCAAAGCTGCAAACGGTTTTCGATTTCGGTGCAATCTAAGAAAGGAAATAAAACATGAATAACGAATTTTTCGCTGCCCTTGAGCTTTTGGAGAAGGAAAAGGGCATTCCGAAGGCGTACATGATCGAAAAGATTGAGGCGGCACTCTTGTCCGCATTCAAGAAGGAATACGGCAACGGCACCAACGTCAGAGTGCAGATCGACGAGGTCAAGAAGGACGTGCGCGTATATCAGCAGCACGAGGTTGTGGAGGTCGTGGAGGATCCCCTGACGCAGATCTCGCTGGAGGACGCCAAGGCAATCAGCAAGAGATATACCGTGGGCAAGGTCGTGGAGACTGAGGTTAAGCCCAAGAACTTCCGCAGACTCAGCGCAGCCGCTGCAAAGTCGGTCATCATCCAGGGCATTCGCGAGGGTGAGCGCAGAGCAATGCAGGAGGCTTACGAGAACAAGAGAGAAGAGATCATCACCGCAACCGTGGATAAGGTCGACTTTGAGACCGGCAACGTACTGCTGGCTACCGATGACGGCAGAGCAGTGCTTCGCTACGAGGAGCAGATCCCCGGCGAGAGCTTCTACCCCGGTGATAAGATCAAGGTGTTCGTGCAGGAAGTCAACAAGGAATCCAAGGGTCCCATCGTCACGCTTTCCCGCTCGCACGCAGGCTTGGTGCGCAGAATGTTTGAGCTGGAGGTTCCCGAGATCGCAGACGGCGTTGTCATGGTCAAGGGCGTTTGCCGTGAGGCAGGCAGCAGAACCAAGATTGCTGTTTACTCCAGAGATCCCGACGTTGATCCCGTCGGTGCTTGTATCGGTAACCGCAGCATGCGTATCGACAGCATCGTTGAGGAGCTGCGCGGTGAAAAGGTGGATATCGTCAAGTACAGCGAGCAGCCCGAGGACTTCGTGGCAGCAGCCCTCTCTCCCGCACAGGTGCTGGAGGTTACCATGACCGGTGAGCGCGCATGCCGCGTGCTGGTCAACCCCGATCAGCTTTCCCTTGCCATTGGTAAGGAGGGTCAGAACGTGCGTCTGGCTGCAAGACTGACCGGTATGAAGATCGATATCAAGGCTGAGTAAGCCGAAAGCTCATGGAAAAGGCAAAAAAGATACCCATGCGTCAGTGCCTGGGCTGCAACGAGCATAAGCCCAAGAGAGAGCTGATTCGCTTGGTGCGCACCCCCGAGGGCGAGGTGGTTGCCGATATGACCGGTAAGAAAAACGGTCGCGGCGCGTACCTGTGTCCCAGCGAGTCCTGCCTGCGCCGCGTGCAGAAAAGCAAGCGTGCGGAAAAGGTATTGGAGTGCTCCGTGCCCGAAGAGGTGTACGAGAGCATTGCCAAAGCCCTTGCGGCGGAGGACGAGGCGTGAGCGCCCCGGATCGCCTGCTTGGCGCGATCGGGCTTTGCCGCAGAGCGGGCAAGATGATCTGCGGCGTGGATCTGATCTGTACCGAGCTGCGCAAGAGCGCACAACGGACGCAGCAGATTAAGCTGGTGCTCGCACCCGCTGACGTATCGGATAATACGAAAAAGAAACTCAACGATAAATGTAAATTCTACGGCGTGGAGCTGCTTGCCGTGCCTTATACGGCAGTGGAGCTGGCGGCAGCCGTGGGAAAGGACGCACCCATTGGCGC
Source organism: Clostridia bacterium (assembly GCA_017382615.1). Taxonomy (GTDB): domain Bacteria; phylum Bacillota; class Clostridia; order Oscillospirales; family CAG-272; genus SVQP01. The sequence goes on from JAFNZX010000221.1 coordinate 10,274, forward strand.
GGTGGCAATTACCGATGCAGGCTTTGTGCAATCGGTCAAGCAGCATCTGCCGGCGCAAGAGTGAGGCGCGCCAAAGCACCTCGCAAAGCGCGGTGTACCAAATGGGTGATTGTAAGGAGGATTTATGGCAAACAACCCGCAATTCAAAGTTATGCAACTCGCCAAGGATCTTGGACTTAAGAGCAAGGACGTGGTGGATCTGTGCGCACAGAAGGGCATGGATATCAAGACGCAAAAGACGCTTGAGCCGAGTGAATTTGACCTTCTTTTTGATGCGCTTACCAAGTCCCGTCAGGTGGATAACATTGACGATTACTTAGACGGGATCACCTATATTCCCTCTCGTCTGACCAAAAAGGAAAGCGCAGAGGATATTGCTGCCAAGAAGGCTGCACAGGCACTTGCCGCACAAAAGGCAGCCGAGGAAAAGCTGGCAGCAGAAAAGGCTGCAGAAGCACTCGCAGCGCAAAAGGCAGCTGCCGACAAGGCGGCAGCAGAAGCGCTTGCAGCGCAAAAGGCAGCGGCAGATAAAGCAGCAGCGGAAAAGGCAGCTGCAGATAAAGCAGCAGCGGAAAAGGCAGCTGAAGCGCTTGCGGCAGAAAAGGCAGCAGAAGCGCTTGCAGCGCAAAAGATCGCTGCAGAAAAAGCAGCCGCAGAAAAGGCGGCGGCAGATAAGGTTGCTGCAGAAAAGGCGGCAGCACGCGCTGCGGCTATTGAAAGAGCGGCAGCAATCGAGGCAGCGGCAAGAGCGGCTGCAGATAAGCGCGCGCAGGCGGCAAATGA
>JAFNZX010000222.1 GCA_017382615.1 Clostridia bacterium
GCGCGAGTTTCAATGACGCGGTTGCGGTGGATGAGGTGCATCATGCGGACGCTCCTTCACCAAAACGGACATTCTCTTGCAAAACTAATCACATTCATAGACAAAATAGTACAAGAAAAGGGCTGAGTGATTTCACTAAGCCCCTTTTGCTTATAAGTATTTGTTCATGTGCTCGTTCAGGCTAGCTGCGATGGTAGCGTCGTCTACGAGCTTTTTCATAAAGTAGATGCGTCCCTCGGGATCGGGAATAGAGCGCGTAGCGTCGGGCGTGCCCGTGCCTGCATCGTAAAATTCCATGCGATATGCGTTGTCATGCAGGGCATAGAATTCGCAGTCGCCCAGCACCGCGTACTGCACAGCGGTCAGGTCGTAGCTGCTGTTCTGGCATCTGCCTGCGGTGTAAAGGCGATATGCCTCGTACAAGGGGCTGTCCGGATGGGGGGCTGCGGGATCGTAGCCCGTCATCACCTGCCAGCCAACGTGGAAGTCGGAAAGGAACATCTTGGTCGGCCAATCTGCAAACAAGCGCTCGGATGCCTTGTAATCGCAGAGCACGTTAAACTCTCTGCCCTCGGGCAGGATCGCAGCCATGGATACAAGCGCGTTGACCTTTTTGGTCACGAGATCTTTGCCGCAAAGGGGGGAATATGCATCGGGCTGGGAATCAAGCAGCGCGGTAAGCGTGTTGAACATGCCGATTGTGATGATGACCACGCCGTCATCAGGCGCAGCAGCAAGGGTTCTGCGGTAGAATTCTACGGAAGGAGCTACCCGGAGCGTGCCGTCTGCATACTTCTTGGAGAAGCGCTGTGCAATCTCGTCGGTGTACTTGTGGCACTCAGGGCCATCCATAAAGCCGGGGGTTTCCCATTGACCCAAATTCTCAATAGGATATCCGCAATATTCGGCAACAGCGTCGATCGCGCCCATGCCGGAGCGGTTGGACGTGCAGTTACAAACGCCCAGAATATCAAAGCCGTATTGCTTTGCATAAGAAATCAGCGTAACCAATGCGCCGACATCGTCACAATCGGGACCCATATCGGTATCAAGAATGACCGATTTTTTGGTAAGAGACAGGGGCTGAAAGAGTGCAGACATAGGGGAGTACCTCCGAGTTCAAAATTTTTAATGTTATTATACAGCAAAGTGGGCGTTTTGTCAATAAGCATAAAAGAAAACGGACACTTACGCGTCCGTTTTCCCGATGTATGGATGTCAATTCTTCTTGATTTCAGCCAAAATCAGCTTAAGCAGATCCTCGGTAGTGGGATTTGCCTCGCGTTCAGCCTTGGCAGCAGCCTCTGCGGCAGCCTTTTCCTCGGCAGCCTTTTGCTCAGCAGCCAGCTTCTTTTGCTCAAAGTATGCCTTAACAGCTTCCTTGTCGCGCAGCTTAATGCCCGCCTTCTTGAGCTCCTTGACCTGCTCCTTGGTCAGCTTGCCCTTGGAGATCTTTCCTTGCAGCTCTGCACGTTCTTCTCTGAACTTGTTGAAGATTTTGACAATGGTGAACAATACGATGGCGATCAGGAAGAAGTTGATGATGGCGTTGATGAATGCGCCCCAGTCAATGTAGATGGACTGCGCCAGGTCGATTTCCGTACCGATGACTGCGCCCGCTTCGTCCACGACGTCCTTCATTTCCTTGTGTAAGAAGGTGTAGATCTCGCTGAGCGAATCCTTACCGAGCACCAGGAACAGCACGTAATTGATGATGGGCTTGAGGATGTTGTTGCTAAGACCGTTGACGATTGCAGTAAAAGCACCGCCGACGATCACACCGACTGCCATATCCACGACGTTGCCGCGTGTGATAAATTTCTTGAACTCACCAAAAAAATTTTTCATGTTTCCTCCTTGTTTTTTGACAGATTTGGTCGAACTATGCCGTCTTTCATTATAGACGATTTGCATACGTCTGTCAATAGGAAATTTCGATTTGATCAGGTAAAGCTATCCGCAAACGCAGTCGCCAGGGCGTCACACCGCTCGTTATAGGGGTGTCCTGCATGACCCTTTACCCACACGAAGGTTACTTGATGATACTCCAAAAGTCTTAAAAGCTTGTCCCAAAGATCGGAATTGAGTGCAGGGGACTTGTCAGGCTTGACCCAACCGCGTGCCTTCCAGTTCTTTGCCCAGCCCTTTGTCACGGCATCGACCACGTACTTGGAGTCGCTGGTCAGCGTGATTTCGCAGGGCTCACGCAAAGCAGAGAGTGCTGCAATCACGGCGGAAAGCTCCATGCGGTTATTGGTGGTCATGGGGTCACCGCCCGAAAGCTCTTTTTCCACGCCTCTGTAAACAAGTATGGCACCCCAGCCTCCTTTGCCGGGGTTTCCACGGCATGCGCCGTCGGTATATATATCCACGTGCTTCATTTTCATCACCTCGCCCTTATTTTATCATAAAAAAGGCGTTTTGTCAAAGGTTTTGTGACATTTGTCAATTGATTTATTTGCGCTTTTTCGATATAATATAATAAATATGTTTAAGGAGA
>JAFNZX010000223.1 GCA_017382615.1 Clostridia bacterium
CTCAGGGGATATGACTCTGCCCTCGCTGCGATGTACGGAAAACAATCCTCCCGCAATCACACAGGCTGTGCATATCAACATGATAGCAAAGCTGAACAATTTCACCTTCATGACACTTCGCCTCCAAAAATAACGTCATCAATACTCTTTCTTCCTGACCGCTTTCTTAACCGCGGCAAACGCCTCGCGCTCCCCTTGCTCGGCAAGTGTGCGCAGCCAACTCTCCAAGAGTGCCGCCGTTTCGGGATGCATGCGTGAGCGTGCCTGTCCGCGCATAAAATAATTCAACGCGCTCTCGTCCGTATATCTTTCCTTTTGATAGGTCTTGCAGGCAGCCATTCTGTCGCAAAACATCTCAGCTACGTAGCGCACGGGCATTTTGACCGCAGCATACGCGCGTGCGGCGGGTACGTAATCAAACCAGTATTCGTAGTGGTGCTTGTTGCGCCCCTGATGGTGCAGCCACATCTCCGAATACCCCTTCGCCTCACGCTGCGCCTCACCCGGGCTGCGCGTTCCCTGATAATACCTTGCCCCGGGAATAAATTCCGCAAGAGAGTATTTGGAAAGGTCGTGCCCAAGCCCCTGCCAGCCGATCCCCGCGCGAAAGCAATGCGCAATGACCTTGTGGCGGTGGCGCGTAATGGTAATGAAATGCTTGACGGGATGTGCCATATCAGCGCAAAAATCCGTTGATGATCTGCTCCTCGGCTTGCTTTTCGCTCAGTCCCAGCGTCATCAGCTTGATCAGCTGCTCGCCGGCGATTTTGCCGATGGCAGCCTCGTGGATCAAGGATGCCTGCACGTGATTTGCCGCAACCTTGGGAATGGCGTCTACGCGTGCGCTGTCCATAATGATGGCGTCACACTCGGTATGTCCCGAGCAGCAATTATTACCGTTGATGCAGGAAAGGAAGGTCTGTCGGGACTCGTCCTTGGCAACCGAGCGGGAAACAACGTGCGCGCCGCAATTTTCTCCGTCCAAATCGACCGTAAAGTCGGTCACGGCAGTCTGCTTGCCGTGCGTCATGATCTTCTCCCCGATCACAAGCGTTGCGCGATCGGCAAGACGCGCGCGCGTGACGCGTACCGTGGAGTCCACACCGCCCAGCTGCGCGGATTCGATCTCCATGTACCCACCCTCGGCAATATCAATCTCGGTAGTAGGATTGAGCACCTTTTCACCCGTGCCCTCGCCCTGTCCGTAGTGCTTTTCCACGTACTTGAGCTTTGCGTTTTTGCCCACGTGGAAGGCGTGAATACCGTCGTGCGCAGTTTCCTCGTCGCCCGCGTTATGAATACCGCAGCCCGCAACGATGAGCACGTCAGCGTCCTCACCAATATAAAAATCGTTATATACAAGATCCTTGAGTCCCGTCTTGGTCAGCAGCACGGGGATATCCACGCGCTCATTCTTTGTACCGGGCTTGATGATGATATCGATACCGGGCTTATCCGTCTTGGTCACGATATCAATGTTGGCTGTCGTGTGTCTTGCCGCGCCCTCGCCGTTTGCGCGGATATTGAACGCGCCCTCGGGCACGATCTCCAGATCCATAATCTGATCAAGTAAGCTCTTCTGAATGCTGTCCAGTGCCATTACGCGTCACCTCCTACGATTACTCTGCAGGGCTTTTGCGTACCGAACAGTCCGGGCAAAATCTCATCCTTGGTGCCCTGCGCGCTCACAGTACCCTCGGAAAGCACGATGATGGTATCTGCAATATCCAGAATGCGCTCCTGGTGGGTGATGATCAGAATGCTGCCCTTGTTTTTTTCATACATACGCTCAAAAACGGTGATCAGCGAGCCAAAGCTCCAAAGGTCAATACCTGCCTCAGGCTCGTCAAACACGGCAAAGGGGGTGTTGCGCGCGTTGATCATCGCGATCTCAATTCTCTTGAGCTCACCGCCCGAAAGAGATCCGTTGACCTCACGGTTTACGTATTCCTTGGCGCAAAGTCCAACCTCGGAGAGGTACGCGCAAGCCTGCGCAACGGAGATATCCTTGCCTGCCGCAATGGAGATCAGATCCTTGACCGTAATACCCTTGAAACGGACGGGCTGCTGGAAGGCGTAGCTGATACCGAGGTTTGCGCGCTCGGTAATGCCAAGCTCGGTAATATCCTGCCCCTGGAACAAAATTCTGCCCGAGGTGGGGGTAATGATACCGGCAATGATCTTGGCTAAGGTGGATTTACCCGAGCCGTTGGGGCCGGTGATGGCGACGAATCTGTCTTCAATGGTCAGATTGACGTCGCGCAATATATCTGTCGTCTTACCGGTAGACTCGTCGGTCACCGAGTAAAACACGTGTTGCAATTCTAACATATAAGTCTCCTTACAGCCGCAAATGCGGCACAAATCAATAATTAATGGTTGCCGTACTTAAAGGTGCGGCGAATTTCGGGCACACGGGGCAAGCCCTCAGCAGCAGCCATGCGCTCTCTGACCATTTCGGAAAGCTCGTGAGATCTTTCCGCCTTGACCGTTTGTGCGTCAATGACGTCCACAAAGTCCACGTATACGCGCGTTTTTCTCCACGGAGCGCGCTTTTTGACCTTGTCGGTATCGGTCACACGCACGATCACAATGGGAACGCCGGCTTTTTTTGCCATCATAAACACGCCCTCACGGAAGGGCAGCAAGCCATCGATTTGACGGTTTCTCGTTCCCTCGGGGAATACGCCGTAGGAAATGGGCATGGTGCTCATGCGCTCACCAACCTCACGAATGGTAACCAGCGCTTCGCGCGCATCCTCACGGTTAATGGGCAAGAAGCCGCCCTTGTGCAAGTATTTGCCTACAATGGGATAGTTAAAGTTTTCGGGCTTGGACACAAACGCTATGCTGCGACCGCGCAAAACGGTCAGCATCGACATAAAATCATGGTCGGAAAGGTGGTTGGAAACCAGCAAAAAGTTGCCGTTCTCGGGAACCTTATTCTTGCCGCGCACACGGATCTCAATGCGTGCCAATCGGAAATACAGCGCAATGGTCTCAACAAACAGTGCTAAATAAAAGCGGTTGGGCTTTGATTGGGGCTTGGTCTTGTCCACGAATACGGACAGCAGCATGAAAAACAGCGCGTACAACACGAAAAATGCTGCGGAATATCCCAGCCACAACGCGATCGGAATCCAGATATCAAGGATTGAGGTAACCAGGGTTGCATTCAAAAAAACCGTCAGCACCGAGCAAAGCGCACCCAGCGTTAAAAACAATTCAAGAAGCATATTTTTTCTCCTATTATTTTACTTTGCAAGCTCAAGCAGCTCTGCAGTGATCTCACGGAAGCGGTCTGCCTCCCTTTGCAGGTGCTCCGAGCTTCTCTGCCCGTTCTCAGCGGGCAAAAGTGCCTGCGGCTCGCCGACTACGACACGTAATCTCTTGCCAAACAGAAAATTGTAATTGCCGTCAATGGCGATCGGCACGACCTCACTGCCCGCCATGGTGGCAAGCAGCGCAAAGCCGGGACGGAACTTGTCCATCTCGCCCGTTTTGGAGGTATGTCCCTCGGGGAAGATGATCATGCTGTTCCCTTCCTTCATAACGCGGATGCTCTCCTTGATCCAGCCTGTATCCAAACCGAAACGGTTAACGGGAATGGCGCGGTTGTTTGAAAGCACCTGACCGACGATCCAGCTCTTTTCCATCTGATCCTTTGCGGACAGAATATGAATGCGGTATTTCCACAAAAGCACCGCGATCAGAATGCCGTCCTTGTGAGAAACGTGGTTGCAGGTAAACACCACGGGCTTATCAAAGCCCATTTTCTTTCTCTCGGGGTTGGCATACATGACCTTGGGTCGAAAACCGATATATACATACAATACGCAAAGTGCTCTGAAAATCAAGCCGCAAATCTTGCCGGCGAAGTTCTCCAAACGCTTCATAACGCCCTTCCTTATCTCAATGCATTCTAATACATTATAGTATTATATCATAGGATCTTAGCAATTGCAAGAGTTTTCTTGAATTTCAGTAAATTGACACAAAAAAATCTTTAAAAAATATGTGAGTCGTCGCACTATACGTCACAGGGCACGTCAGCTCGCAAAAATTGCCCAAAAGCACTTGCATTTATATAAATATCGTGATATAATAATGTTTTAGTAATACATTTTCAAGGAGGGATATATCATGTCTTCTTACAAAATCGATACAAAATGCGTACAGTCCGGCTACGAGCCGCAGAACGGCGAGCCCCGCGTGCTGCCTATCGTACAAAGCACAACCTACAAATACTCCGACGTTGACCACGTGGGAGACCTGTTTGACCTCAAGGCTGACGGTCACATGTACTCCCGCATCTCCAACCCCACCTTAGCTTGCGTGGAGGCAAAGATCGCGGATATGGAGGGCGGCGTTGGTGCAATGCTGGTGTCCTCGGGTCAGTCCGCAAGCCTGCTTTCCATTCTGAATATCACAAAGGCAGGTCAGAACTTCATCTCCATGTCCTCTATCTATGGCGGCACCATCAATCTTTTCGCAGTCACGCTGCAGCGTATGGGCATTGAGGTGCGCTTTGCAACGCCCGATATGACCGACGAGCAGATTGAGGCACTCATCGACGAGAACACCCGTCTGTTCTTTGGCGAGACCGTGGCTAACCCCGCGCTCATCGTCTTTGACATTGAAAGATACGCAAACCTTGCCCACAAGCACGGCATTCCGCTGATCGTGGACAACACCTTTGCAACCCCCATTCTCTGCCGTCCCTTTGAGTTCGGTGCAGATATCGTCGTGCACTCCACCACCAAGTACATGGACGGTCACGCGACCGTTGTGGGCGGTGTGATCGTGGACAGCGGTAAGTTTGACTGGGAAGGCTCGGACAAGTTCCCCGAAATGAACGAGCCCGACGAATCCTACCACGGCGTCATTTACACCAAGCAGTTCGGCAACGCGAACGCCTACATCACCAAGGTACGCGTACAGCTTTTGCGTGACCTTGGCTGCACCATGGCGGCACTCCCCGCGTTCATTCTCAACCTTGGCTTGGAAACCCTTGCCGTCCGTATGGAAAAGCATTGCTCCAATGCACTTAAGGTTGCAACCTACCTGCAAAATCACCCCAAGATTGATTGGGTATCTTACCCCTCCCTGCCCGGTGACTCACAGTACGAAATGGCACAGAAGTACCTGCCAGGCGGCTGCTGCGGCGTTATCTCCTTTGGCGTCAAGGGCGGCAGACAGGCGTCCGTCAGACTCATGGACAGCCTGAAGCTGGCTGCCATCGTCGTCCACGTAGCGGATGCGCGCACCAGCGCCCTGCACCCCGCAAGCGCAACCCACAGACAGCTGACCGACGAGCAGCTGATTGCCGCAGGCGTACGCCCCGAGCTGGTTCGCTTCTCTGTCGGCATTGAAAACCCCGACGACATTATCGCAGACCTCGCGCAGGCACTTGAGCAGGTCTAATACACGTATAAAGGAGCACATCCGATGCCCATTAAAATTCCCAACAGACTTCCCGCCACCGCCACGCTGCTGGAGGAAAATATCTTTGTCATGACCGAAACGCGTGCCATTACGCAGGACATTCGTCCCTTGCGCGTGCTCATGCTCAATCTCATGCCGCAAAAGATCGTGACCGAAACGCAGATCGCGCGTTTGATCGGCAACACCCCTCTGCAGGTTGAGCTGGAGCTTTTGCAGACCGCCACGCACAAATCCACCCACACCTCGGGTGACCATATGCTGGCGTTTTACAAGACCTTTGATCAAGTACGCGATAAGCGTTACGACGGCATGATCATCACGGGTGCGCCCGTGGAGCAAATGCCCTTTGAAGAGGTAGACTACTGGCAGGAGCTTTGCGAGATCATGGAGTGGAGCAAGACCCACGTGACCAGCACCTTCCACATCTGCTGGGGTGCGCAGGCAGGTCTTTACTACCATTATGGTGTACCCAAATATCCGCTTGACAAAAAGCTTTTCGGTGTGTACGAGCACTCGCTGGACTACAAGCGTTCGATTTTGTTCCGCGGTTTTGACGACACCTTTAAGGTGCCCCACTCCCGCCACACCACCTGCCACCGCGAGGATATTGAAAAGGTGCCCGAGATC
>JAFNZX010000224.1 GCA_017382615.1 Clostridia bacterium
ATCATCATGATCAGCATGCTTCCGCACGCACTGACGCAGGTATATGCGTCCACCTTGCGCGAAACGGGGAAAACCATTCCGCCCATGATTGCGGGCAGCATCGCCCTTTTGGTCAATCTCGTGGGCAACTACGTGCTCATTTTCGGTCACTTCGGACTCCCTGCGCTGGGCGTTGTGGGTGCGGCGGTCGCCACCTCGCTTGCAAGATTCGTGGAATTCGGCATTCTGGTGATCTATACGCATACGACCAAAGGCAAAAATCCCTTTGCCAAGGGGCTGTACCGCACGCTGCTCTTGCCCCGCGAGCTTGTCGGCAAGATCATGATCAAGGGCGTTCCGCTGCTCTTTAACGAGGTTATGTGGTCGGGCGGTATGGCAATGCTGGCGCAATGCTATTCGGTGCGCGGCACGGTTGCCGTGGGCGCGTACGGCATCACCAGCACCATGAGTAATATGTTCGGTATCGCCATGCTGGCGTTGGGCAGCTCGGTTGCCATCATCGTCGGGCAAAGGCTGGGCGCGGGGGATATCGAGGGCGCAAAGGTGGACGACTCCCGTCTGATCTTTACCTCCACCGCCGCGTGTGCCGTCATCGGTGCGGCTATGGCACTCACCGCCCCCTTGTTCCCGCAAATGTTCTCCGAGGTGTCGGAGCAGTCCAGGGAACTTGCCGTGCAAATGATTCGCGTGGCGGGCTGCATGCTGCCGTTTAACGCCTTTGCGCACGCCACCTACTTTACGTTGCGCTCGGGCGGCAAGGCACTCTTCGTCTTCGCCTTTGACAGCGGCTTTATGTGGCTGGTTTGCGTGCCCACTGCCTTTATTATCGGGCATTTCACATCGCTTCCGCTCGTACCCATGTACGCCATCGTGCTCTCCTTGGAGCTGATCAAGTGTACGCTTGGCTTCTTCTTTGTCAAATCCGGCTTCTGGGCAAAAAATCTGATTAAAGAGTGAGGTGCTTCTCATGAGAACTCTGACCTATACTGCAGACCTTTGCGTCGTGGGCGGCGGACTTTCGGGACTTTGCTGCGCCATTGCCGCGGCAAGACACGGCGCGCGCGTGGTGCTCTTGCAGGACAGACCCGTGCTGGGCGGCAACGCATCCGGCGAGATCCGCATGTGGGTGTGCGGCGCAAACGGCGAGAATAACCGTGAGGGCGGCATCATCGAGGAGCTGATGTTGGAGAATTACTATCAGAATCCCGGGCTGAAATTTCCGATCTGGGATAGCGTGCTGTACGAAAAGGCGATGGCAGAGGAAAATCTGACCTTGCTTTTGAACACCTCCTGCCTGGATGCAACCATGGACGGGGATCGCATTGTGTCAATCAAGGCTTGGCAGTCCAATGCCGAGACCTTCCACACGGTGCACGCAACGTACTTTGCCGATTGCTCGGGAGATTCCATCTTAGCTCCCTTGAGCGGCGCGAAACACACCTACGGGCGCGAGGCAAAGGCTGACTATGGCGAGCGCATTCCGCCCGACGTGGCAGACCGCAAGACTATGGGCATGAGCTGCCTGTTCCAGATCCGCGAAACAGACCATCCCGTCCGTTTCACACCGCCCGCGTGGGCGTATACCTATCCGACAGATGCCGATCTGCCCTACAAATCGCACCATAAGGACTCCAACTTCTGGTGGATCGAGGTGGGCGGCGAATGGGATTGCATCCACGACACCGACCGCTGCCGTGACGAGCTGTTAAAGATTTGCTACGGCGTGTGGGATCATATGAAAAATCATGGCGACCACGGCGTAGAGAACTGGGAGCTGGAATGGATCGGCTTTTTGCCCGGTAAGCGCGAGAGCCGCAGATACCTGGGCAAATACGTGGTCACGCAGAACGACGTGGAGGCAGGGGGATGCTTTGCCGATACCGTTGCGTACGCCGGCTGGACTATGGACGACCATTTTCCCGCGGGCTTTTACTACACGGAAGGATACCCCACCGTCCATTATCCCGCACCCGAGCGTTGGGGGCTGCCGTTGCGCTGCATGATCTCGGAAAACGTGGAAAATCTGACCTTTGCGGGGCGCAATATCAGCGTCACGCACGCCGCACTTTCCTCCTCGCGCGTCATGGCAACCTGCGCCGTACTGGGGCAGGGATTGGGTACGGCGATTGCGCAGGCGGTAAAGGACGGCTGCCACGTGTCCGAGGTGGAGATCGCGCGCTTGCAGCAAACCTTGATGGATGACGATTGCCTGCTGCCGCGCTTTGACCGCAAGGTGTCCGCGCTGAGCTTGGCTGCCGATTGCAGCGCCGAGGTGGTGCGCGACGGTTGCGACCGCGGCGAGGATCACGTGTGGATCGGCGGAGCGGGTGAGAGCGTGACCTATACCTTTGACAAGCCCACACCCGTGCGCGAGATCAGACTTGTGTTTGACAGCGATTTTGACCGCCCGTACGATAACATGCCCTGTAATTATCCCTTGGTGCAGACCAAATATAAGGTGCCCGCAACGCTGATCGACGCGTACCGCATTGAGGGTGAGAGCGAGAGCGGCGAAAAATATTGCATCGAGGTGGGCGAGAACCACCAAAGACTGGTGCGTCACAAGGTGGATTGGCGCGTCAAGACCCTGCGGTTCGTGCCGCTGACTACCCACGGCTGCGAAAAGTTCAGGCTGTTCGCGTTTGAAGTGAAATAACACAATGCCGAAAAACGACAAAGCCGCCCCGAGGGACGGCATGCACATCAAATCGCTTAATGAAAAGCTTTTGACTCATCGGGCTGACAAATTAGCGGTAAAAATATGTGAAGCAGAAGTCATCATGAAGTGAACCCAAAAGTTTAGACAAAAATTAAATATTATGTTGTTTGCGAATGAGCTCGGTATTGCACTGGGCTCATTCCTTTAAGTTTTAGAGAAA
>JAFNZX010000225.1 GCA_017382615.1 Clostridia bacterium
GATAGTCGGTCTCATCAACGCGGATGTGAAGTCCCCGTTCCATCGCCACCACAAGCTCGAAACTGTTATGCAGATGCGGCTGAAATTTATGCGCGTTCCCGCGGAGGATCTTCAGGGCATCCCCACGCATCGAATTTTCAAATTGATAGAGCATGGCATTCTCCGAGAGCAAAAATTGTCTATATATTATATCGAAAATTGCGAGACTTGTCAAGGGATTTTCTGTAAAATGAGGACACAAGAATACCTCCGAGCCCCGAAGCGACGAGCGGATCGGAGTCGATATCAAAGGAGAATCACGATGAATTTTGCAGAACGAGCGAAAGAACTTGTCTCGAAAATGACCCTTGAAGAGCGGATGGCACAGCTTTGCAACAAAGCACCTGCCATCGAACGCCTTGGCGTACCGTCATACGATTGGTGGAACGAGGCATTGCACGGCGTGGCACGCGCAGGAACGGCAACGGTGTTTCCCCAAGCCATCGCTATGGCCTCTTCCTTTAACGACGATCTGCTGGAGCAGGTTGGAGACGTCATATCCGATGAGGCTCGCGCAAAATACAACGTATACAAAAAACTTGGCGGCACCGAGATCTATCAGGGCCTGACCGAGTGCGCCCCCAACATCAATATTTTCCGCGATCCTCGTTGGGGCAGAGGGCAGGAAACCTTTGGCGAGGATCCATATCTGACGGGTCGAATGGGCGCGGCATACGTGCGCGGTATGCAGGGCAACGGCAAGAGCAAATATCGAAAAGTCGACACCACGCTCAAGCATTTTGCCGTTCACAGCGGTCCTGAGGGCAAGCGCCACGGCTTTAACGCGGTCGTCAGCGAAAAGGATCTGCGTGAGACCTATTTGTATGCATTCAAATACTGCATCGACCACGCCGACGCGGCATCCGTTATGGGGGCGTATAATGCGGTCAACGGCGAGCCTGCCACGGGCGGCAAGCATCTGGTTGAAGATATCCTTTACGGCGAATGGGGCTTTCAAGGCTATATGGTGTCGGATGCAGGCTCTGTAAAAGACATCCACGAGGGGCACAAGTTTACAAAAAACGAGGTCGAAAGCGCCGCTTTTGCGCTAAACGCCGGCTGCCACTTGAACATTGGAACTTCCTATCGTGAGCTGCCGCAAGCTTATGCAATGGGCCTTGTCAGCGAGGAGACCATTACGAAAGCCTGCGAAAAGCTTTTTGAAACACGCTTCCGTCTGGGAATGTTTGACGAGGATTGCGAGTACAACAACATTTCCTACGACTGCGTTGAATGTGATGCGCACCGTGCGCTCAACCGTCAAATGGCACGCGAGAGCATCGTGTTGCTGAAAAACGACGGCATTTTGCCCTTGAAGACCCCCAAGACGATCGCCGTGATCGGCCCCAACGCAGACAGAGTGAGCCTGCTGCTTGGAAACTATAACGGTATTCCCTCCCGATACGCCACGATCCTGCGTGGGATCCAGGAGGCCACCGACGCGCGCGTGCTCTATTCCGCAGGCGTATTTCCCAGCACCACCTCGCAAATGTCGGATATATACCGCGAGGCGGTGGTTACGGCAGAGCGAGCAGACGTGGTCATCCTTTGCGTGGGGCTCAATCCGTCGATGGAGGGCGAGGAAGGCATAGATGCCCCCAACAGCGCAAACTGCGGCGACCGCGCGGACATTGAGCTACCCAAGCGTCAGCAGGAACTGATACGGCGCGTTGCCGCGGTCGGAAAGCCTACCGTGCTCGTCAACGTCAGCGGCAGCTGCGTCAATCTTTGCGAAGCGGATCGGCTTTGCAATGCGGTCGTGCAGCTCTTCTATGCGGGCGCGGAAGGCGGGCGGGCGCTTGCGGACGTTCTGCTCGGCAAGGTCTCTCCGAGCGGTCGCCTGCCCGTCACCTTCTACCGCAGTACCGACGATCTGCCACCCTTTGAGGATTACAGTATGGAAAACCGCACGTATAAATTTTTCAAAGGAGATCCGCTTTACGCCTTCGGTCACGGACTCACTTACTCAAACATTATAGAGACTCCCTTGGATGAAAATACCGTAGAGGTCTTTAACGAGGGACCGTACGACACTGCATATTCCGTTTTGAAGTATGAGTATATTCCACACAAAAGTCTTTGCGGCTTCAAAAAGATCTTTATCAAGGCAGGAGACCACATAACCGTTAGCTTTGACGAAACAGAAAAATAAGCTAGCGCCTTAAAGCCCAAAAAACAATCAAAAAAGTGAAGATATCCGCGACGCAAAACCGCAAATATCTCCCGTCCTAAAAAATTCCGCACACTTGCGTGTACGGAATTTTTTGGAGGCGCCACCCTACATTCGCGCTTTGCGCGAAAATACCCACGCCCTGCGTCTGGTGTGCAAGCACCCCGACCTTCGGGCGGGGTAACCGAACCGGTTTCCTTGCGCGTGGCGCAAGAAAACGCGATCCAAAGGGGAGTGGCGCCTCCAAAAAACGAAAAAGCACCCCATTTGGGGTGCTTCGTTCTTTGGAGGCGCCACCCGGATTCGGACCGGGGATGAAGGTGTTGCAGACCTCTGCCTTACCGCTTGGCTATGGCGCCGAGTTATTTTGTTTAAAAAGACGCTTAAAGCGGTTTCTTTAAGCGTCCTTTGTTGGAGCGGGTTACGAGGCTCGAACTCGCTACCTCC
>JAFNZX010000226.1 GCA_017382615.1 Clostridia bacterium
GCATTGCCGAGCTTGCAATCGGCAAGATGGGCAACAACGGCGTGGCTTTAGGCAAGGACGGCGTGCTTGCCGTTCGTTGGTTTGATTCCTACGTGGACAGACTGACCCGCGTGTACGACACCGACTATTACTCCGAGGACAGCGTTGCCGCGCAGACAAATGCGCTGGGTCAGCTTGCAGCAGACCTTGCAGCGCAAAATCTTCCGCTGACCGTGGTGATCCCGCCGCGTACGCTGGACGTGTACGGTGACAAGACCGGCTATCCTGCCGAAATGGCAGAGAGATTGTGGGCGGATATCGACGCAGGGCTTGACGAGAACGTCAACTATATCGACCTGCGTAAGCTCATGCAAAACGCCACCGAAAACGGCGAATACGTCTACTACCGCACCGACCACCATTGGACGACCAAGGGCGCATACCTTGCCTACACCGAGCTGATGCGTGCGTGGGGCAGGGTTGCCGACGTCATTCCCGAGAGTGCCTTTGAGATCGAAACGGTCGAGGATTTCTACGGCACGACCTGGTCGCGTGCGGGGCTGAAGTTTGTCGAGCCCGACACGCTGGAGCTTTGGCACTTTGACGGTGAGGACGGCTATACCGTCACCGATCCCGACACGGGGGTGAGCTTTGCGGGTTTTTATAACCGCGCGTATCTTGCAAAAAAGGATAAGTATTCCGCGTTCCTGGACGGCACGCACGGCGTGCTGACCGTGACCAAAAATGACGGTACGGATCGCCCGACGCTGCTCGTGCTCAAGGATTCCTTCTTTAACAGCACCGTGCCCTTTTTGGCGCAGCATTACGATCTTGTCGTGGTCAATTTGTCCGTTGGCGGTGTCAAGCCGCTTGCCGAGTATATCGCGCAGTACGGCTGTGACGGCGTGCTGATCATGTATAACGGAGAAAATATCATGGAAAACGACGCGCTTGCGAGCGTGATTTATCAAAAAAAGCAACCTAAACAGGAGGATGCGCAATGAGCTTTTGGATTATGGCGGACGACCGCCCCACAACCCCGAAATTCTATTATTTTACAAAAAAATTCAACGCCTCTAAGGGAGCCTCCTTCAAGGTGTGCGTAAGCGGTGACAGCCGATACGCGCTGTATCTCAACGGGCATCTTGTATCGGAAGGCCCCTGCCAGGGCTCTTCCTATCAGACCTACTTTGAAACAGAGGATCTGACCCCGTACTTAAAGGAAGGGGAGAACACCCTGCTTGCCAAGGTGCTGTACGTGACCGAGGGATATTTTATCTCGGTGTTCCGCCGTTCCCGCCCCGCTTTTTGGCTGGACGGTCAGCTGTCCGTCGGCTGTGAGACCACAGCCATCGTCACGGACGCAAGCTGGACGTGTGCGCGCGAGGATGCCTGCTCCTTTTCCAATATGCCGGGCATACATACCTCCATCCCTCCCTTTGAGCAGTGGAGCGGTGCAAGCGTAAAGACGCCCGTGCCCGTCCTGCAAGCCTACGAGCCGCAGATCGGCAAGGGCTGCTATAATTTGTTCGGCTTAAGCGAAACTTACGTCATGTCCCCCCGTCCTGTGCCCGCTATGCAGACGGAGAGCTATCTGCCCTTGCAAAGAGTGCGCGCGGGAGAGGGCTTTGCGGAATACGACGCGATCCATTACACAACCGCCAAAATCCGACTTTGCTTCAAGGCAAAAAAAGGCACAAAGGTGCGCCTTATCTGGTCGGAATGCTACAGTATAGCCGATGAGCAGGGCAATCTGTATAAGGCAAAGAGAGATGCGTACGATCATCCTGCGGCTCAGCTGCAGGGTGCGTATGATACGCTGGTCGCTACGGGCGAGGAGCAGACCTTTGTGCCGTTCTGGTATCGCTCCTTCCGCTTTGTCCGCGTGGAATTTGAAGATCCGGATTTTGCGCTTTCTGCATTTGAGTATGCGTTTTATCATTATCCGCTTGATAAGGCAGGCGAGTTTTCCTGCTCCGATCCGCGATATAACGAAATGTGGCGCATCAGCCGCAATACCGTGCTTTGCTGCATGCATGAGATGTACGTGGATTGCCCGTATTACGAGCAGCAGCAGTACGATATGGACAGCGCGTTGGAAATGCTGTTCACGCTGCGTATGAGTGCCGATGGCCGTATGCCCTTTAAGTCCATTACGGACTTTGCGCATTCGCAAATGGCGGACGGCATGCTGCAGGCGAACTACCCCTCCACAATGGTGCAGATCATCCCCGATTTCACCTTGTTCTGGGTGCTGATGCTGCGCGATTATCTGCGTTATTGCGGATACGGCGCAAGGACTCTGTCCTCCGTGCGTGCCCTGACGGGTACGGTTGACCGCGCATTAGAGGGCTTTGAAGCTTATATGACCGAGCAAGGCTTGATTGGCGTCACTCCTTATTGGCATTTCGTGGATTGGGTACCCGGCTGGCACGTGGGCGTGCCGAACGGCGGCTTTACCGAGCCCTTGACCGTGACCTCGTTTATGTACGCAGCGGCTTTGAAGGCAGCAGCCGAAATCTGCGATGCTGTCGGCAGACCCGGGCTGGCAGCAGATTACCGTGCAAGGGCTGCGCGCATGATCGAAAACGTGCACAAGCATTGCTACGACGAGGCTGTCGGCTTGTACCGCAATACACCCACCACTGCAGAATATAGCCAGCATACCACGCTGTGGGCAATTTTGTCGGGTGCTGTGAGCGGGGAGCAGGCAGGCGAGCTGCTGGACCGCACCTTCAACGCGCAAGTGCCCGTTGCCGTTTGCTCTTTTTCCATGAGTCACTATATGTTCCGCGCGTTGGAGTGCGGCAATCGTTACGACGCGTACGCAAAACGCCAGCTGCAGGGCTGGGAGACCATGCTGGATCTGCATTGCACCACCTGGTGCGAAAATCCCGATAGCCCCAGAAGTGAGTGCCACGGCTGGAGCTCTGCGCCCATTTACGAGTTTTCTGCCATGGTGCTGGGCGTCTGTCCCACCGAGGATGGCTATAAGAGCGTGCGCGTCAAGCCCTACGTCAATGCATACGACCTGACAAGGGCAAGGGGGACCGTTCCCACACCGCACGGCGTCATTGGTGTTGCGTGGGAAAAGATGGACGGTAAGCTGACCCTGGAGGTCACACTGCCCGAGTATTCAAGCCTTGTCTGTGAGGTCGTTCTGCCTGATGGAACTACCTGCACGCAGACAGAAACCAAGGCAAGCTATTCGTGTATGCTTTGAGAGCTTAAAGCTGCTGCTTTGATCGTGGAAAAGCGTTCTTTTTAAGCTCTATCTATCAGGGGGAGGACAATCAGATGAAAACCAAACGGACACGTATATCGGCAGTTTTGCTGACTGCGATAGTGTTTATTATGCTGCTACCTTTACTGACCTTTTCTGCATCTGCTTATTCGGGCGGATCGGGTACGTCGTATGATCCCTATCTGATCGCCACGCCCGAAGACTTGATCAGTGTAAGTAACAATCCGGGGAAATATTTTCTGCAGATATGCGATATTTCCATGCAGGGATACTCATATACGCCGATCTCAAGCTTTTCGGGAACGTATGACGGTGCAGGATATACGATCAGCGATCTTTCGTATAATGGGTATGCAACGCGTGCGGGCTTGATCGCAACCAATACGGGCACGATCAAAAACGTTAAGCTGGAAAACTGCTATATTGAAACGACCACCATGACGGACGTTGCGTTCTGCGGAGGTATTGCAGGGCGCAACTATCAGAGCGGTCAAATTCTGAACTGCTCTGTTTCGGGTTCTATAAAAGGCAGCTCATTCGGTGCAAATACCGAGGTGTACGTGGGCGGTCTTGTGGGGCTGAATCAAGGATTGATTGAAAATTGCAAAAATGCGGCATCCGTTACCGCCACCGCCATCGGTGCGTCATTGGATGCGTATGCAGGCGGTATCACGGGCAATAATAACACCTCCTCCGTTATCAAAAATTGCTATAACGAGGGTGAGGTAAAAGCCGTTGATACCAGAAACTGCCTGGCAGGTGGTATTGCCGCGATCAATCACGGCACGGTGACGGGCGTAAAAAACGTTGCACATATCTATGCTGAGAGCACGCGCGCACAGGACGGATACCGTTCGGATGCCTATGCGGCAGGTGCGGTTGCCTATAACAAAAACCTGGTTTCGTATGCGCAGAACAGCGGATTTATCCAGGCGCACAGCTCTTCGGATAACGCCGAGGCGGGCGGTATTGTTGCCTATAACGGTGACGGTGTGAATCAGCCCGGACCTTTTGTCGTGGAAAAGAGCATCAACACAGGTGACGTTACCGCGTCCAGTACCGCAGGCGAGAGCCGCGCGGGCGGCATTGCGGCAACCTCCTATATGAACTCCGACGTGCGTTATTGCTGCAATACCGGAAATATCAGCGCAACCGAGAATAAGCAATACAACCTTGCCATGGCGGGCGGCGTTGTGGGAAGCCTGATGTATGCTACCATGATCGAGTGCTGCAACCACGGGGATGTGACCGTATCCGCAACGCAATACGACACGCAGGTTTGTGGCCTTGCTACCACCACAGAGGCGGTGATTCAAAATTGCTATAATACCGGAAA
>JAFNZX010000227.1 GCA_017382615.1 Clostridia bacterium
AACCGTATCTATACGCAATACTACCGCTCGCGCGGCTATGATTTCGACATCACCAACTCCACCGCCATTGACCAATCCTTTGTCCAAGGGCGGGATATTTTTGATAACGTCCGCGAGATCGCGGGCGAGATCTTTGACAGCTACGTGCGCAGACGCGGCAGCGTAGAACCGCTGTTTGCCGCCTATTGCGACGGCGTAGAGGTGACGTGCAACGGGCTTTCACAATGGGGATCGGTGGACCTTGCCAATCGAGGACTCTCCCCTTACGAAATTCTGACCACCTATTACGGCGACGATATCGACATCGTTACCGACGTGCCCGTAATGGGTCTGGACGTTTCCGTTCCCGTGTTTCCCTTGCGCGTGGGCAACGTGGGCGATGACGTGCGCACCGTGCAGATCAGGCTCAATCGCATAGCGCAAAACTATCCTGCCATTCCCAAGATCGTGCAGACCGACGGCATTTTCGTCGAGGATACCGAGGCTGCTGTGCGCGCCTTTCAGGAGATCTTTAATCTGACCCCCGACGGTGTGGTAGGCAGAGGCACGTGGTTTGCCATTCAAGCCATTTATGCAGGCGTAAAACGGCTCAACGAGCTGGACTCCGAGGGCATTCGCCTGGAGGAGATCACCAAACAGTTTCCCGAGGTGTTGCGCCAAGGCGACAGCGGCACGGGCGTGCTCAGCCTGCAATACTACCTGAGCTTTCTTTCAGCTTACTACAACACCATTCCCGCCGTGACCATAGACGGCACGTTCGGACCTACCACCCGCGCTGCCGTGACCGATCTGCAAACCACGTTCGGACTTGTCCCCGACGGCATTGTGGGGCAGGAAACGTGGGAGACCATGTACCGCGCGTACCTTGGCATTGTGGGCACAGTACCGGAGGAATACACCGTCAGCGGTGCCATTCCGTTTCCCGGTGTGGTACTGCGGCAGGGCGCGGATTCGCCCGCCGTGCGCGTGCTGCAGGAGTATCTGAACCGTATTTCCCAAGCGTACCCCTCCATTCCCTCTGTCACTCCCACGGGGTACTTCGGCAATCAGACCGAGGCAAGCGTGCGCGCCTTTCGCTCGACGTTTGGTCTTCCCGCCTCGGGCGTGGTGGATGCGATCGCATGGACTGCCATTGCTGATCTTTACGCGGATCTGATCGCATCGGACACCTTACAAGACGGACAATATCCCGGGTTCGCAGTAGGTGAACAATAAAAGGAGGAGAGTATGCCCGATCAAAGCAATCATCCCAACTACTCGCCTGCCGTTGCCAATCTGCAAAGATATTTGCGGCAGCTGGCGTACCACACCGAGGGCATCGGTCAAGTGCCCGTAGACGGTATTTTCGACTCCGCGACGCAAAGCGCGCTGTCCGATTATCAGCGCGTGTCCGGCATTCCCGTCACCGGCACGGCAGACCGCGAAACCTGGGAGCGACTATACGCCGATTATCTTGCTTCCCTTGCGTTTTACGCACCGCCAACGCCCGTTTCTCTGTTTATCAGGACACCGCCCGGCGGATATCTTGATCTTGGCGCCCTGGGCATTGACGTAGCGGTTTTGCAATATATGCTTGGCGAGCTGACGCTGCTTTATGTGCTGACGCCTCCCGATATTTCGGGCAATTATGACCAAGCCACTAAGCAAGCCGTGCAAGAAATGCAGGCTTATCTCAATCTTACCCCAAACGGACTTACCGACGTGCTGACCTGGAACGCCATCACCGACCGTTTCAACGCCCTTCCCGCAGGAAGCGAAACAGAATAAATTTTCATTTGCGCCCCGATGCGACAGTTTTTTCGCCTCGGGGCGTTTATAATGAAATAGACTAACAAAAGAAAGGAATATTTCCGCTATGCTATGTGAAAAATGTAAAAAGAAAAAGGCAACCGTCTTTTACAACGAAAACCTTGGAGGGAAAACGCGCTCCTGCTCGCTTTGTGCAGACTGTGCCGACAACATGCGACGCACGGGCGAATTGGAGGACATACGCATTCCCGGCACGTCCGCAGCGTTTGGTTGCAGTGAGAGTGCCATGTTCGGCAATCTGTGCGGCATCACCGTCCCGCACAACATTGCTGCCGTGCGCACCTGCCCCGTATGCTCTTCGTCCCTGGCAGGCATTGCCGAGAGTGGCAGCGTTGGCTGTGCTGCCTGCTACAAAACCTTCCGTGATGAAATTTCCGGCTCGTTACACGCCCTGCCTCAAGGCACGCCCTATCCCGGACGCATGCCCAAAAACTACAGACTGCGCCGTGAAAGAGAGGCTCGTGCGGCACTCTTGAAGGAGCAGATGAAGCAAGCGGTGCTTGCCGAGGATTTTGAAACAGCCGCCCTTTTGCGTGATCAGATACATACGCTCAAGGCACAAAACGCATCGTAAGGAGGAACAAGAAAATGGCTTGGTACAATACCCCGGGATATGAAAACGACACCGTGATATTCTCGCGCATCACGCTGTCCCGCAATTTGGAGAAATACCCCTTCTCGCAGCGCATCTCGCCCAAACAGGCAGCCCAGATCATTGCCGAAGTGGGTGGCATGCTGGAGGGAAACGGCTTTTCCATGATCAATTTTTCGGATATCTCACCCACCGCTGCCGCTTCCTACGCAGAAAAATACTACGTCACCAAGGAATTTGCATCGATTAGTCTGCCGCATGCGCTGCTTTTAAACGAGCCCTGCAATCTTTCCGTCATGCTGGGCGGCAAGGATCACGTGCAGATTTGCTGCACACTCCCCGGGCTTTCTCTGCAGGATGCAGCGGCAAATGCATTTAAAATGGACGATCTGATTGACGAAAAGGAGGCTTACGCATTTGATGCGGGGCTTGGATATCTATGCTCCGATCCGCTTGAATGCGGCACGGCAATGCGCGCCTATGCGCTGCTGTTTTTACCTGCGCTGACCTTGCACGAGCAGATAGATCCACTCTCCGTCAAGCTCTCGGGGCTGGGCATTTCCCTGCGCCCTCTGATCAGCGGCACGCAGATGCACAACTGCCTTTACATGCTTTCCTGTCGCTCCTCCCTGCGCGCCTCGGAGGGTGAGATGCTGGAGCGCATGGAGGACACCACACGCCAGATCCTTGAGAGCGAGCGTAAGCTATGCGACCGCGCAAAGGCGGAGCGCGCCGCCTATCTGACCGACCGCGCTATGCGCGCGCGTGCCATTCTCGGCAATGCACATCTGCTGAGTGCAGACGAATTTTTGCAATTGTCGGCAGACGTCAGGTTTGGGATCAGTCTGGGCATTCTCAAGGACATTTCCCCCGATCTGCTCAATACGTTGCTGGTCGAGATTATGCCCTGCACCATGACACTCAGCGCCGAGCAGCCCTTGCGCACGGTACAGGAGCGCGATTTGTTCCGTGCCGCATTGGTCAAGCAGCGACTGGGTGCATAAGAATACGCAAAAAGGATAACACATGAACACCAAATTCACAAAAAAAGCGCAAAACGCGCTGGAGCTTTCACAAAAATTCGCAGCCCAGCTTGGACACACCTACATTGGCTCTGAGCATCTGCTCATGGGACTCGTGGGGGAAAATGATTGCGTAGCAGCAAAAATTTTGCACGGTCGCGGTGTAGATCTTACGCACGTGCGCGATGCGGTTGCCTCGCTGACGGGTGTCGGCTCGTATTCCGTCGTCTCTCCCGAGGATATGACGCCGCGCCTGCGCAGGATCATTGAGGGGGCTGCGCGCGAATGTGCCAAAAGCACGCAATCATATATCGGCACGGAGCATTTACTGCTGGCACTGTGCAGTGAGCACGACGCGGTTGCCTCACGCATTTTAGACGGCATGGGTGTTCCCGTTTCGGATGTGATATCGGACTGTAAGGGTTTTATCTCCAATACAAAAAAAGGGGGGAAGCAGCGCGGCGGAAAAGACAAGGGCGACGACGTCCTGCAGGGCTTTGGCAAGGATCTGACGTACGCTGCGAGATCAGGCACGCCCGATCCCGTAATCGGACGCGACGAGGAGACCGCACGCGTCATACAGATCCTTTCCCGCAAGCAAAAGAATAATCCTTGTCTGATAGGAGAGCCTGGAGTGGGCAAAACCGCGGTAGTGGAGGGCTTGGCACAGCGCATTGCGGCAGGTGAGGTGCCCAAAAACCTGACTCACAAGCAGATCATATCGCTTGATCTTGCCTCCATGATTGCAGGTGCCAAATACCGAGGTGAATTTGAGGAACGATTCAAGGCGGTGCTCGCGCGTGCCTCTTCCGATCCTGAGATCATTTTGTTCATTGACGAGATCCACACCATCATCGGCGCGGGTGCTGCAGAGGGGGCGGTGGATGCGGCAAACATCATCAAGCCCGCTTTGGCACGTGGCGAGATGCAGGTCATCGGTGCAACAACGCTTTCGGAATACCACCGCTATATCGAAAAGGACGCAGCCCTTGAGCGCAGATTTCAATCGGTGCTGATCAAAGAGCCGACCGCGGAGCAAACCCTGGAAATTCTCAAGGGACTGCGTCCGAGATATCAGGAGCATCACGCGCTTGCCATTTCGGACGGGGCGCTGAGAGCAGCCGTGAGCATGTCGCAGCGCTATATCACCGACCGTTTTTTACCCGACAAGGCGATCGACCTTGTGGACGAGGCGGCGGCGCGGCTGCGGCTTTCTCTTTGCAAGGCATCCCCCGAGATCAAGGCACTGCAGGCAGAGCTCTCACAGCTTGCGACGCAAAAGGAACAGGCGGTATCAGAGCAGGATTTTGCACGTGCAGCCATGATACGTGAGCAGGAAATTACCGTACAAGACAAGCTAACCGTGCTGCAATCCGACCTGCACGCGGATACTGTGCAGGATTTGCCCACCGTGACCGAGCGCGAAATTGCCGAAGTGGTAACCCAATGGACGCAAATCCCCGTGACGGGGCTTTTGCGCTCGGAGCGAGAGCGGCTGCTTGCCTTAGAGGACGAGCTGTGCGCGCGCGTGATCGGGCAGGATCGGGCTGCGCGGGCGGTCTCAGCTGCCATTAAACGCGGCAGAACGGGCATGAAGCAAGCGGGCAGACCCATTGGATCGTTCATATTCCTCGGACACACGGGCGTGGGAAAAACCTTAATGTGCAAAGCCTTGGCACGCGCGCTGTTTGGTACGGAGGACGCCATGATACGGCTTGACATGTCGGAATATATGGAAAAGCACAGCCTTTCCAAGCTCATCGGCTCTCCTCCCGGCTACGTGGGCTACGAGGAGGGAGGTCAGCTGACCGAGCGCGTGCGGCGTGCGCCCTACAGCGTGCTGCTCTTTGACGAAATCGAAAAGGCGCACCCGGACGTATTTCACCTGCTTTTACAGGTGTTGGACGACGGATCTTTGCGCGACAGCCAAGGGCGGCGCGTGGATTTTTCCAACACGGTCATTATCATGACGTCGAATGCAGGCGCAGGAAAGCGCAGCCGCAGCATCGGCTTTTCGGCAAGCGAACAGACAGAGGCAGCCGAGCACATGCGCGCTGCGCTGCGTGAGCTGTTCCCTGCCGAATTTTTGGGCAGAGTGGATCAGATTATCGTATTTGCGGATCTTGACCGCACGCACGCCGTGCGCATTGCCAAGACTATGCTTGACGAGGTGGCAGAACGCGCACGCGCCCTTGGCGTTACGTTGGAGTTTGACGCAGGCGTTGCCGCGTGGATCGCCGAGATCGGCTACGCGCCCGAAAAGGGCGCAAGAGAGCTGCGCCGCGTCATTACCGAGCGGGTAGAGGATGCATTTGCCAATGCGCTGCTGGAGGAAAGGATCAAGGCGGGAGAGCACGTGATTGCAAGTGTAGAAAACGGCAAGGTATTGTTTTCCGTGCAATAAACGTAGATATTATACTGTAGGGACAGGCGCCCTCGACTGTCCGCCTTACTTGTACTTTTTCTTTGTGATCGTAGGGACAGGCGTCCTCGACTGTCCGTTCCATGCAATGGTACTTTTTTGCGGACAATCGGGGACGCCTGTCCCTACGACGTAATATATCAGACTCCGTATGGTGAGAACGCAAGCGGTTACATAATCGGAGGCAAAACTTATAAAGACCCTGAAGGCAGGGAGAGAATCGACATCGGTTCAACAGTCCCGACGGCGGGA
>JAFNZX010000228.1 GCA_017382615.1 Clostridia bacterium
CAAGCGAAAAATAAAAAAAGCAGATTTTCGAAACGAAAATCTGCTTTTGCTTTAGCGTTTTGCCATTTCCTCGGCGATTCTGCCGATAACGGCGGGGATGCCGCCGATGCCCTCCGAGGGCACAACGATATCCGCATATTTTTCGTACAGCGGGATGCGCTCGTTATACAAATCGCGCACCGTCATGCCGTCCTTGATGGCAACGCCGCGCGCGGCAAAATCCGCAAGGCGACTTTCAATTTCCTCCGCACTGACCTGCAGATATACCACGAGTCCGAGACCGTGCAAACGCTCCATTGCCGCCGCGGAATATACCGCACTGCCACCCGTTGCAATCACGGTATCCTGCACGTCCAGCGAAAGAAGCGCGCGCTCCTCGCACGCAAGAAAAGCATCGTTGCCCTCGCTGTCGATGATTTCCTGCAATTTGCGTCCCTCACGCTCCTGAATCACGATGTCGGTGTCACAAAAGCGCATACCCATAACTTTGGCAAGCACGACGCCAACGGTGCTTTTACCGCAACCGGGCATACCGATGAGAATAATGTTCATGTTGTCAGTCCTGCCCTGCCTTTGTGCGGAATTCTACGGGAGCCATGCCCGTCTGCTTTTTGAAGGTGTTGGAGAAATGGTGACTGTCGGCGAAATGCAACATTTCGGCAATCACCTTGATGCTCATGTCCGTTTCAAGCAACATGTTTTTCGCCGTATCAATCTTCTTTTGGATGATGTACTGCTTCGGCGAAATTCCAAACTCGTTTTTGAAACAGCTGATGATATACGATTTGCTGAAGAAGAACTTGTTTGCGATGTCGTCCAGACAAATGTCCGCCTGGATGTTCGCGTCGATAAAGTCGCGAATCTTATAGGAGGACGGTGCCAGCATGTCGCACGCGGAGTCACTGGTCAACTGGTCGAGAATGCGTACAATCAGCTTGAATACGTTGCGATATGCCTCGGGCTTGTTGTCGGGCGTGATGCGCGCGCATTCTTCGTAAATGAGGTCAAAGGTCTTGCGGCAGTTCATTTGCTTGATGACGATGCCGCTTTGCAAATTATAGAGCTGCATCATCTCGTTCATCACGCGACCGCCCACGTTAATCCAGATTTTCGAATAGGGATTTTCGGGGTTGCAATAGTAGCGGTGCAAGTGGCGGCTGGACAAAAGATAAAAGTCGCCCGCCTTCACCTTATATACCTCGTGATCGCACTCGACGTATCCCTCGCCCGAAATGACGTACTCGAGTACGTAAATATGGCGGTAGAAATAGCGACCGTAGTTTTCGCGGTCAATCAGATAGCGCTTATCCGGGTATGTAATGCCCATTTTTTCAATGCAAAACGTGCCCTCGTACTCCGAGTGCAGGTTCTCGTAGGCATATTTTTCAGTACCGAATCTGTAGATGATTCCGTCCGTCATAGTTCTCCTCCCATGTAAAAAATGAGAAATCCATTTTTTACACTTTCCAAATCTTGTTGTACAAAACGAACCGTGAAAAGCCTTTGCTGATAAGGAAATCATACCAAAATACAGAAAAAAAGTCAACACATAAAATACAAATGTTTTAGATTCATGTAAAAAAGTGTGTAAAAAGTGCAAA
>JAFNZX010000027.1 GCA_017382615.1 Clostridia bacterium
ACGCGCATGTTGCCGGATGCGATCTCATCGATGAGGACAACCTCACCGTTATTGTAGCCGAACTCGAACTTGATGTCCCAGAGGTCAAGACCGATGGTCTTGAGGTCGTCGGCAACGATCTTGGTGATCGCCAGGGTCTGTGCCTTCAGGGACTCAAACATCTCGGCAGTCATAATGCCAAGTGCTACCAGACCCTCGCCGGTAACCAGCGGGTCGCCCTTTTCGTCGTTCTTGAAGGTGCACTCTACGTAGCCGCCGGGCAGGGGAGTACCGTTCTTGATGTATTCGCCGTATCTGCGAACAAAGCTGCCGGTCGCAACCAGACGGCAGATAACCTCCAGTCCGCCGCCGCCCTGGGGCTTACCGAAGCATTCCGCGGGAAGAACTTCCATAGTCGCATTCTCTACGTCTGCGGAAACGTAGTGGGTCTTGATGCCTGCCTTTTTGCAAAGCTCAAAATAGTGGATGGAGGACTTCAGGTTAGCCTTGCCGATGCCCTCGATGGTCAGACCTACGCTGTTTTCACCCGGATCAAACACACCGTCCTTGCCGGTGCAGTCGTCCTTAAACTTGAGCATGACGTTACCGTTGTCAAGTGCGTATACGTCCTTTGTTTTGCCCTTATAAATCAGATTCATAATAAGAAGCTCCTTTGCGGAATAAATTTACAGCATAATTGTACCACGAAATTTGCGATTTGTACAGAGTTTTTTTGAATAAATATCAAAAAATCGCAAAAAAATTCTTGTGTAATTTGCCTTCTTTGCTCTTGTGAGAGCAAGGTCTTGACAAATGCCCCAAAATATGCTATAATACATACAAGCAAAAAATCCCCATACAATATGAGGTATAAGCCTGCGATAGGGGCAGGCGTTTCTACAGACCACCGATAATGGTTGACTACCGGATGCACCGATAGTCAGCCGTTTTTTGTTTTTTTGGCATACAGGCGTGTCGGGATGCATAGAATATTGGATAATGCGAGAATAGGAGGTGCTTTATGAAACTCAACATAGACGGTAAAGAAGTGCGGGCAATGGCAGGAGAGTCACTGCTCGAGATTATCACAAAGATGGGCTTGCGCACGGGCGATTTTGCAGACGAGCCGCTGGCTGCCAAGATTGCGGGCGAGGTTTTTACGCTCAATTATATCCCTCTGCGCGAAAAAGACGTACTGCCCGACAGAGAATCCAAGCGGCGCGCCATGGCTGCCTCAGGCGGAAAAATCAGGCTTTTGCGCTATGCGGATGCCCAGGGGCGGGCGACGTATACGCGCACGGCGCAATTCGTGCTGTTTTTGGCGATCCACGAGCTGTGGCGCGGGGCAAGAGCAACTATGCGCTGCACGCTGGGTGCAGGACTTTACATCAAGGTCACGGGGGCGGAAAATTTCTCTGTCGAGCGGCTGCGTGCGCGCGTGGATGACATCGTATCCCGCAATATTGTGTTAAAATTCCGCCGTATCCCCACCGAGCAGGCGATCGCGCTGTATACCGAGCGTGGGCAGACCGACAAGTCGCGCTTGCTTTCCTACCGTTCTTATCCCACGCTGGACGTGTACGAGTACGGCGATTTTGCCGACTATTATTACGGTGAGATGATGCCGAGTACGTCGTATCTGCAGAATTTTGACATGATGCCCACGGCAGACGGATTTGTGTTTGTGTATCCCGATGCGGCAGATCCTGCCCATCCTTCTGCCTACCGTGAGATGGAGCATTATTACAGCGTGTACAGTGAGGGCATTGCGTGGGGGAATCTGATGGGCTGCCGCACGGTGGCGGATCTGAATGAGTTGGTTGAGAGCGATCGCGTCCGCGAGCTTATTCGTGTGAATGAAGCACTGCATGAAAAGAAATTTTCGCAGGTGGCGGACATGATCTGCGCGCGCGGCGCGCGGGCGGTCATGCTGGCGGGCCCCAGCTCCTCGGGCAAGACCACCTCGGCAAACCGACTTGCCACGCAGCTGCGCGTGTATGGCAAAAAGCCGATTTTAATGAGTCTGGACGACTACTATATCGACCGCTACCAGATTGCGCCCGGTCCCGACGGCAAGGTGGATCTCGAGCATATTAACACCATTGACACAGCACTTTTCGGGCAGCATTTACGTGCCTTGCTGGCAGGGGAGCGAGTAGAGATACCGTGCTTCAATTTCAAGCAAGGCAAGCGGGAATGGCAGGGGCATTTTATGCAGCTGGATGCGGATTCCGTTATTATTGTAGAGGGCTTGCATGCGCTCAATCCCGTCATGCTGCCCGCAGGACTTGCCCCTGAGGCGGTATTCAAGCTGTTCGTCTGCCCGCTCTTGCCGCTCAATCTCGATCTGCATAACCGCATCCCGACAAGCTATCTGCGACTTTTACGGCGTATTGTGCGCGATTATGAGTTCCGCGGTGCGTCTGTCAGCGATACACTTTCCATGTGGGAGTCGGTCCGTGCGGGCGAGGCAAAATGGATTTTTCCGTTCCAGGAGCAAGCGGACGTGATATTCAACAGCTCCACGCTCTACGAGCTGGCAGTGCTCAAAAAGCATATTTTCCCGCTGCTTGTGGCGGTTGAGCCGGACGACGAATATTACGAGGAGGTGCGCGCCATCGTCAAGGTGCTCAATTTTGTGCACAGTGCCGACGTGGACGACGAGATTCCGCCTACAAGTCTTGTGCGTGAGTTTATCGGCGGCAATAGCTTTTACAGGTGAGGTATCCTGTGCCGTAAGCGGAAGGTAATGCGGGGGGCGGTATAGCCGAAGAGAGCCGAACTCATACGCCCTGCGGCGAGAATTTTTCGCGTCTTTCGCCAAATCTCGCCTTGCAAGATGCGTATCTTGCTTCGACTCGCTTTGACAAAATCCATCAAAAAATTCAACGCCGGAGGGTGCTG
>JAFNZX010000229.1 GCA_017382615.1 Clostridia bacterium
AATGCCCGATCTGAGCGTTAAAAATAACGACTTTTTCTTCCTGTCGCGCCAGAGTGACGCGGATATTGCGGCTACTATTGCCGATTTGTACCAAAACCGCCTGCCCCGTACCTATGGGGAAATGGCGCGGACGGGCACACAGATCATCACGCCCTCGCGTCGCGGTGAGGGAGGCACGGATCACCTCAATCTTTTGCTGCAAAGCCGCATGAATCCGCCCGCACAGGGAAAGCGCGAGTATACCTTCCGCGATACTGTATTTCGTGAGGGTGACCGCGTCATGCAGGTGCGCAACAACTACGACGTGGTGTGGGAACGCACCGACGGGCAGCAGGGAAGCGGTATTTTTAACGGAGATATGGGCGTGATACGTCGCATTCACGTAGCTGACCGCGTCATGGATATTGAGTTTGACGATCGTATGGTCGAGTATGATTTTTCGTCCTTGGAGGATCTGGAGCACGCGTACGCCATTACGGTGCATAAGAGTCAGGGCAGCGAGTACCCTATCGTCATTGTACCGATGTACGCAGCACCTCCGATGCTGCTGACGCGTAATTTGCTTTATACGGCGGTGACGCGTGCGCAGAATATGGTCATTTTCGTGGGCAGGCAGGAGGTCGTGGCGCAAATGGTGGGCAATAACCGCCAGTCCATGCGCTATACGGGGCTTGCGCAAAGATTGCGCACCGAGGTGGAGAAATGAGCGCGGGCGTTATGCTGCGCCGCCTGATATTTCCGCCGCGCTGTGCGTCCTGCGGTACGTTGTTGGGCGGAGCGGATCAGACTGCACCGCTTGCTTTGTGCCGCGCGTGCACGGTCAAGTGGGACTCGCACAAAAATGCGCTGTGCCATTGCTGCGGTTATCCCGTGGCGGATTGTACGCGACCCGTGCCCATGATAGCAAGACACGGCGTGGATACCTTGCTCAAGCTGACCGAATATGATCCGCAAAAGCCGCAGAGCGTGGCAAGCCGCATCATTTTCAAGCTCAAGGATAAGGAAAGCGCGGAGCTGCAGGCATTTCTTGCCCGCGAGCTTGCGCCAAAAATAGAGGAGCAGCTGGTGCGCTTGGGGCAAACACGCGAAAACAGCGTGCTCGTGTGGGCACCGCGCTCCAAAAAATCCTTGCGCGAGCGCGGATTTGACCAATCAAAAGGGCTGTGCACAGCACTTGCGCACGAGCTGGGGATAGGTAAGCCCGTCCAAATGGTGCGTCGCACGGGCGGCGGCGTGCAGAAAATGCTCGGGCAGGAGCAAAGAGCCAAGAATGCCTATGCCGCGTTTGAAGCCGTGCCCAAGCATTGTGCGGACTTGAAGGGCAAGTGTGTGATCCTTGTAGACGACGTGGTCACCACGGGTTCGACTCTCTCGGCAGTTGCCGCAAAGATCAAGCCGTATAAGCCGGGGCATATCGTCGGTGTCTGTATCGCGGTGGACGTGCCGCCGGAGCGCAGATAAAATGCACCGTAGGTGCATTTTATGGCAAAAGCCAATTCATGCCGTCGGCAATTCATGGCGTATGCCAATTCATGCGCCGATAGGCGCAAATCATCAGAAATATGAATTGATGCTACGCGTCATGAATTGAGCCTGCAGCGCATGAATTGGAGCACGACGTGCTCCATGAATTGAAAAGACCTGCCGCGCGGCAGGTCTTTTTCATATTCACATATTCATCATCCATCTTCCCGCGTCAAGAATCCATCTCTCGCACTCGGGGCGTTCGAGAACAGGTTGAGCGTATGAGGTCTCCTTGTTGCAAAGTGCCAAGCCGTGCGGGCCGTAGGGATAGACGTGCAGCTCAAAGGAAATGCCGTTATCGGCAAGCGCGTGCGCGTAAAGGAGCGAGTTCTGCACGGGGACGAGCCCATCCTCGGCGGTGTGCCAGATAAAGGCGGGCGCGGTCTTGGCGTTGACGTGCTTGTCCACGGAATAGTACGCGCGATCTTTGGCAGTAGCATCGGGCGAGCCGCAGAGCAGATTGAACGAGCCTGCGTGTCCGTAATGGTTGCTGGCAATGACGGGATATCCCAGCACAGTGCCGGTGGGGCGGTGCAGATCGTTGTCCTCGCAGCCAACCGCCGCGCGGATCTCGGGCAGATCAAACATCGTGCCGCAGGATGCGGAAAGGTGACCGCCCGCGCTGTAGCCGTTGATGAAGATGTAATTCGGGTCAACGTCGTACTCCTCGGCATGCTCGCGCAAGAACTTGACCGTCTTGCAAGCCTGAATCAAGGGGCGGCAGTTTGCGGCGTTCTCGCAAATGGAGTAGCGCAGAATGAATACGTTAAATCCCTGCGAGAGGAACGAGAGCGCGATCGGCTCAGCTTCACGAGCCGAGAGAAACGCATATCCGCCGCCGGGGCACACGATGACGGTGCGGCGCGCTCCAATCTGCAGCTCGGGGCTTTGGTCGTGCAGGTATGCAGTCAGCGTACAATCGGGGTATTCGGGGAAGGGGCAGAGAGTAAAATGCTTCATATTCGGTTCATCCTTTCCGTGTATTGAATCTTGCAAGGCGAGATTTGGCGAAAGACGCGAAAAATACTCGCCGCAGGGCGTATGGGTTCGGCTCTCTTCGGCTATCGCGTCCATTATAGCACATCTTTGGCACAAATGCAACGGCTTTGCGAAATTTTGCGCGTGTTGACAAATCGGGCAGAGAATGGTATAATGAAAAAAAGTGAAAGGAGAGAAAGTATGAAAAAGATTACGGTTTTGGTATGTGCGTTGTCTTTGCTGATGCTTGTTTTCATGCTCCCTGCTTATGCCGAGGAGATCACATCCGAGCAAGAGGAGCAGTACGGATATTATTTTACTGTGAATCTGACTGATACGAGCGTAGACAGATGTGAGATCAACCGGTACAGTGATTATATGGAGATCAGTGTGGGTTCATTTGCAGACAGATATGATCAGCTTACTCGCGGTTACGGTATCTGTCGAGGAATTCCCACTTCGACAAGCTGTCAAAAAGCAAGATATATGGTTATAAAATATTGTAATCCTTATGCTACGCGAGAATTGGATTTGGTATGGCATTGCTCGGCGCAGTATACGGAATATAATTTTGACAATCCGCTGACAGTTTACGTCCAAGGGCCGTCGCAGAGCTGGAATTATGCCATTGTAGATATGAGCAACCATGAACTCTGGAAGGGAGCGCTTTTCCGTTTGGGATTTGCCCTTTATGCGGATGCCTCGACCAGAAATCAAGGTGTTGCAATCAGTTGGGTCAAGTTTTATTCAGAGGATCCCACGGAATTGTACACATCAATGCAAGAGGAAACGGTTTATGAAACTCTCCCGACTCAAACTGAGCCTCCGGTGTCCGAGCCGTCCGAATCGACGACAAGCGTTGATCTTCCGGATACGACCGAGCCGCCCGAAACAAGACCGATTATTGATTTTCCGGATACGACCGAGCCCTACTATGAAGAAACGGTGTGGGAGACTTACCATGAGCAGGAGATTTCCCGAGAGACCGACAGAGAACTTGGCGGCTTGTTCTTTGAGGTGTTCGGAGACGACGCGCTTTCGGGGTGTAAGGGACAGCCCGTGGGCTGCAAAAACGGCAGCTGCAATGCGGTGGCGGGCGGATTTTGGGTGATCTGTCTGCTTGCCGCGGGACTTGTTTTCAGAAAAAAGAATTAAGTATATCTGTCATACGAAAGGAGTGGAGCACGTGAAGTTGTGGCAAAGAATAGCAGCAAGCGTTATGATCTCGGTCTTGTTTGCATCTGTACTCGTGCTGACTACTGCCGCTGATGGAATTTCATTGGAGCAGGAGACCGAATACGGGTTGGTGGAAGAGCTTCATTTTGCCTCGTCCGGCGTGTACTCAAGTCTGACGTGCCATAA
>JAFNZX010000230.1 GCA_017382615.1 Clostridia bacterium
AATCGCACAAAAATATATTACAATAGAGGCAACGACATCACGCTTAAGGAGGCACATCATGAAAATAGGCGTTTGTGCACCGCCCCAATACTGGGCAGCGGCAAAAGAACTTGGATACGACCACGTGGAATGGAACTTTTCGGTCATAGCAAATTACACCGAGGAGCAAATGACGGAATACCTTGCGCAAAAGGACGCGCTGGGGCTTGACATTTCCTCTTGCAACGGCTTTTTCCCCGGCGGCTTTGTCATGTTTGGCGAAAACCGCGCGGAAATTGAGGCTTGGGCACGCGAGTACGCAAGAGCAGGCTTTGCGCGCGCGGCAAAATTCGGCGCGAACGTAGCAGTCATGGGCTCGGGTTATGCACGCAACGTGCCCGAGGGCATGGACGCAGCCGAAGCCAAGGAGCGTTTTGCTTCCCTGATGCGCATTCTGGGCGAGGAGGGCGAAAAGTACGGCGTGCGCGTTGCCATTGAGCCCTTGCAAAAAAAGGAGACCAACTTCTTGCACACCCTGGAGGAGGGCGCGGAGATCTGCGCTATGGTTAACCACCCCAACGTGGGCTTGACGCTGGACGTCTTCCACTTCTGGGCAGGCGGCGAGCCGCTTGAAAACATTGAAAAATACAAGCAGTACGTCTTCCACGCACACTTGGCGCGCCCCGCGGCAGACCGCAAAGCGCCCACTGCAGCGGACACCGATATGTGCCTTGTGTACAGAGACGCCATGCGCGCGATCGGCTACGACGACAAGATCTCGCTTGAGCCCGTCTACGGTGATTTTATTGCCGACATTACCGGTGCTTACGAGGTCATGAAGCACTTTCGATAACCCGTAGGCGATTTTGAAATCGCCCGCACGAAACGAAAAGGAGATTATTCATGGAAAAATTCGTATATCCCGAAATGCTTAAGGTCACCAAATACGAAACCTACGGCACGCTGCCCGACCTTTTTAGGTTTGACGACGGCACGCGCATGACTTCCCCCGACCAGTGGGAATCTCGCCGCGCAGAGATCTACCGCCAGGCAATTGAGCTGCAATACGGCACGCAGCCGCCTGCTCCTGAGGTATTTGAGTACGAGGAGCTTTACATTGGCAGTAAGGGCACTATGAACACCTACCGCATCAAGGCGGGCACAAAGGAAAAGCAAGTGACCTTTATTGCTAAGCTGTTTTTGCCCGATTGGGGCGTTCCCACCCCCACTCCCCTGCCTCCCGTCATTGTGGACGGCGACCTTTCCTTCAACTACGCCTTTGACAAGGATTTCTTGCATGCGGCTCTGGACAAGGGCATTGCCTGGATGCTCTTTGACCGTACCGAGCTTGCAGAGGATATTCAGTTCAGGGGACGCGGTCATGGTCCGTTGCACGAGGTCTACCCCGCATACACCTTCGGTGCACTGGGCGCGTGGGCTTGGGGATATTCCCGCTGTGTTGACCTCTTGGAAAAGCTGGGGCTGACCAATCCCGATATGATTGTATTCTCCGGCCACTCGCGCGGTGCAAAAACCGCCGCGCTTGCAGGCGCGTTGGATACGCGCGCAGCCATCGTCAACCCCAACGCCACCTGCGCGGGCGCATGCTCCTGCTACCGCATTTACTTCGAGGGCGAATACATGGGCAATAACGATCCCAATCGCGCGCTCATGCTCAAGAGAAGCGAGCTGCTCTCGGACCTGTGGCGCAACTTTGACTTCTGGATGGGTCCGGATCTGGGACAGTACGCAGACCGTCCCGAGGATCTGCCCTTTGACGCGCATTCGCTCAAAGCCATGATTGCACCCCGCATCCTGTTCGTTTCCGAGGGCGCGGGCGACCTTTGGGCAAACCCCATCGGCTCCTGGCAGACCACGCTTGCAGCGGGCGAGGTATTCAAATACCTTGGCGTGCCCGAAAATCTGTACTGGTATTTCCGCCCCGGCACGCACGCACACCAGCCGCTTGACGTAGAAATGCTTGTCAACATCATTCTGCAAAGAACCATCGGTGCCCCTGCAGACCCAAGATTCTCTCAGATAGGCTTCCAAAAGCCCGAGCTGATCTTTGATTGGCGCGCACCCCAAGATTGAGTTGATATATTTTACAAAAAAGCAGAACGTCGTTCTGCTTTTTTGTATTATAGGGAGAAATTGCGCTTTCCCTGTTGACCTTTGTCAAATTATATCATATAATATATGCTGTTGTAAAATCAAAAAAACAAATAAAGGAGATGCAACCGCATGAAGTTTTCCAAGATCCTTGCGCTCTGCCTGATTGCACTGCTGACCATTGCCGCATTCGTTGCTTGTGACGAAGGCAATAAAAATGAGCAGACCACCGAGCAGAACACCCAAGCACCCACCGAAAACACCACTGACTCCACCGATACTCCCACTACTGAGGAACCCACTACTGAGGAACCCTCTACCGACGCTCCCTCCACCGAGGACGTGACCACCGAGCCCGGCGAGGATACGACCGCGCCCGGCGAGGATACGACCGCGCCCGAGACCTCTACCGAGGAAAACACGACCGAGCCTGAGGAAGAATCCTCCGCTCCCGAAGAGGATGAGATCAAGGTCATCACCATTGCCGAAGCGCTTGCGCTTTGCGGAGAAGAGGGCAACGTGACCGAAGAGAGATACTACATCCGCGCAACCGTTAAGACCATTCTCAACGCAACCTACGGACAGATGATCATTACCGACGCAACCGGTGAGATCTCCGTTTACGGCACCTACAGCGCAGACGGTGAGCTCAATTACAGCCAGCTTGACGACAAGCCCTACAAGGGCGACGAGGTGCTCCTGTACTGCATCCTGCAGAACTACAACGGCACCAAGGAGGTCAAGAACGCTCGCCTGATCGAGTTCACGCACGTTGAGGTTGAGATCGACCTCAATGCATACACCGATATGTCCGTTGCCGATGCAAGAGAGGCTGCTAAGGGCACCAAGATCAAGCTTGACGGTGTTGTTGCACAGATCACCTATGCAAACGGCTTTAAGCCCAACGGTCTGTTCTTGGTTGACGAGACCGGCTCTATCTACGTCTTTGACGGCGACCTGGCACAGAGAGTTTCCGAGGGTGACAAGATCACCATCGCAGGCGAAAAGGACTACTGGATCCTTGAGACCGAGCAGGGCTTTGCGCAGAGCTTTGGCTATAAGGGCAGCTGCCAGATCGCAAGCGCCGTGCTCATCGAGCTGGATGACAGTCAGGATTACGCATACGATAAGTCCTGGATCACCGAATCTACCGTCAAGGATATTCTTGACACCCCCGTAACCGAAAACATCACCACCAACATCTACAAGGTCAATGCACTGGTCAAGAAGGTTCCCGGCAACGGCTTTGTAAACTACTATTTCTTTGATATTGACGGCGAGACCGGTAACTACACCTACTCCCAGTGCAACGGCAACGACTTTGATTGGCTGGATGCGTTTGACGGCAAGATCTGCACCGTTTACCTCTCCCCCATCAACTGCAAGTCCACCGCAGGCGCTTGCTTCTTCCGCCTCGTTCCCATTGAGGTCATTGACGAGGGCTACACCTTTGATACCACCAAAGCACCCGAATACGCAATCAAGTATCATGCACTTGGTCAGTTCGGCACCGATTACTCCGCAGACCCCGCTCTGGAGCTGATCACCTCCGTATCCTCCCAGCTGCTTGGATTTGAGGGCGTCACCCTTTCCTACGCTTCCTCCAACGAGAGCGTTATCTATTTCGAAACCGTTGACGGCAAGGTCATCATGCATTGCGTTGCGGAAGAGATCACTACCGTAACCGTGACCGTCACCGCAACCTATGGTGAGCTGAGCGCAACCGGCACCGTAGACATCACCGTTTCTCCCGTTCCCACCATTGAGCACGGCAACGTGCTGGATGCCATCAACGCCGCAAAGGGCGAGACCGTAACCATCAAGGGTATCGTTGGTCCTTCCCTTGTCAACAAGGTCGGCTTCTACCTCATCGACGAGACCGGCGTGATCGCTGTTCAGACCACCTCCGAGGTCATGTCCACCCTGCACATCGGTGACGAGGTCATTCTGACCGGTGTTCGTCACATCAACATCAAGGATACCACCAATCACTGCATTGGTCAGACCTGCCTGCAGGATGCAGTGATTCTGTCCAACACCTACGGCTCTCATGCATACTCTACCGCCACCTTCGTCACCGACAAGACCCTTGCCGAGGTTCGCGCGCTGGATCCCATGATTGACTACTCCACCACGGTATTCGTGCTCAATGCAACCGTAACCGTTGAGGAAACCAAGTTCTACACCAACATTTATCTGACCGATGCAAGCGGCAACCAGCTGCGCCTGTACTCCTCCAGCGCAAATCAGTACAACTGGCTCAAGGCTTACGCGGGTCAAGAGATCACCGTTGAGGTTGCAGCCTGCAACTGGAACGATAAGGATTACTACACCGGCTGCGTGCTCTCCGTCGTAACCGAGAACGGCAAGGTCTTCAACGAGCTGAATTTCGGCAAGTAAGAGCAAATACTCCGTAAAATAACCATTAAAAAAGGAGCTGAATCGCATGATTCGGCTCCTTTTTTGATGCTTATCTCAACAATAATTCGGGAAGCTGATCTTACCCGTTGCCGCATCCGCGCACAGGCGCGCCATGCTCTCACAGCTCTCCTGCCTGCCGCTGCGCGTCCATTCAATAAATACGTGGAAAAACGCCCCTGCATGGAAACGGAGCAAATAGCGATCAGTGGGCGATTGGGAGACTCCACGCATGAAGGTCTGATCCATATTGTGTGCAACGCAATCCAAAATCAAGCTGCCCAAGCCTGCGTTCAGCGCGGCATTGACCAGTGCCTCATACGGCATCAGCGTTTCAAACAGGTTATAATAATACTGATACGGGTCGTGATACAGATCCTGCTCCACAATCCTTGCGTGAATGCGATCGCCAACGTCACTCATGAATTTGCGTAAAATATCCTCCTTAGAGGAATAATTACGATAATACGTCATGCGCGAAACGTTCGCCTTTTGCGTGATCTGGGTAATGGTGATGTCGGCATACTCCTGCTCGCTCATCAGCTCAGTCAAAGCTGCAACGATGCGCTCTCTCGCCAGTCGGTTTTGATCCTTTGTTTTGGCCATATGGGTTCTCCACGATACATTTATTTGAATTTTGTCACTCATGTGGAATAGTGTACCACACAAAACCCGTAAAGTCAAGAGCCAATTGCGAATTTTACGCCATTCCAATCATTTTGCGGTTGACAAATGAAATATTATCGGATATAATGTAGATACATTATGACTGAACTGTGAAAAGAGAGGTTTTTATGAGCAAGAACAAGCAACCTGCACGCTTTGATTTTAAAAAGAAGCCGCGCAAGCCCGGCTTTCTGATGGGTGTAGCGAAGCATATTATCAGCCTTCCCGACCTGCGCAACAGACCCTACAAGCTGGAAAGACGCGGCATGGAGGAGCTGGACGGCAAGCCGTAT
Source organism: Clostridia bacterium (assembly GCA_017382615.1). GTDB lineage: Bacteria > Bacillota > Clostridia > Oscillospirales > CAG-272 > SVQP01. The sequence goes on from JAFNZX010000230.1 coordinate 5,469, forward strand.
CTGTGCCTGATCAACCACGCATCCATGGTTGACCTCAACGTTATGCTGCACGCCACCAACGGCGCGCCCGTCAACAACGTCATGACCTTGGAGGGCTTCCGCGATTTCACCGAGCCGCTCATGCGTCACCTTGGCGTACTGGGTAAGCGCAAATACGTGCAGGATTTCCAGCTGATCAAAAATATGAAATACTGCGTGGATAAGCTGCAGACGGTATTCGTGCTGTTTCCCGAGGCAAGATATACGCTGGACGGCTGCACCTCGTATCTGACTCCCTCGCTTGGCAGCCTTGTCAAATTTTTGCGCGTGCCCGTGGTGGTGATTCGCATTCACGGCAACCACGTTTCCTGCCCGCACTGGAACTGGATTAATAAGAAAGGCCCGATTGAGGCAGAGATGTATCCCATCGTCAGCGCAGAGGAAACCAAGACCTTGTCCGCTGACGAGATCTACGCGCGCATTGTGGACAATTTCCAATACGACGACTACGCATGGCAAAGAAACAACCACATTGTGCTCGATCACCCCAAGCGTGCCAATGGCTTACACACGCTGCTCTATAAGTGCGCGTGCTGCAGCACGGAGGGCAAGATGAACTCCGAGGGCATTCATTTGTGGTGCGAGGCGTGCGGCAAGAAATGGGAGATGACGGAGCTTGGAGAGCTCAAGGCGCTGGAGGGCGAAACCAGATTTTCGCACATTCCCGATTGGTCAAAATGGGAGCGCGCCTGCGTGCGCAAGGAGATCCGCGAGGGTACGTACCGCTTTGAGGACGAGGTCATTGTGGAGACGCTGCCCAACTCGCTCAAATTCTATCACCAGGGCAAGGGCAAGCTGACCCAGACGCCCGAGGGCACTACCTTGGATTGCGAGAGCGTGTACGGAGAGCCCTTGCACGTGGAATGGAAGCCGCTTAACTTAGACAGCATGCACGTGGAATTCAACTACAAAAAGAGCCGCACTGCCAAAGGCGACTGCGTAGACCTTTCCGTACCCGACGACAGCTATTGGTGCTACACCACCAAGCGCGACGTCATCGTCAAGCTGGCGTTTGCCACCGAGGAGATCCACTTCTTTGCCAAAGAGCAAGCTGAGGCGCAG
>JAFNZX010000231.1 GCA_017382615.1 Clostridia bacterium
AGCGCCTTTTCCCTTTGACGTATGCCCTTGATATTATCAATTTCGGTCTGCACGTCCTCTGCCGATATCGGCTTCATCAAATACCCCGATGCGTGAAGCTTAAAGGCGGGGATGGCATATTCCTCGTATCCCGTGCAAAAGACGATCTTGCAATTCGGTCTTGCGGCCAGAATGCGCTCGGCAAGCGCAAGCCCACCCATACCGCGCATATTGATATCCAAAAAGGCGATATCGGCGGGGTTATTCTTAACAAACGCAAGCGCTTCCTCGCAGTCTGAAAATCTTGTGACCTCCTCGATATCGGGCGAGGCGCTGATCGCCTTAACAAGCGCGCCAAGCATCAATATCTCATCATCAACAGCGATCGCGATCATTTGTTATCCTCCTTTGGAATGCTGATCAGCACTCTTGTGCCGACACCCACGGTGCTTTCGATCTCAATGGTGCCGTTCACCATTGCCTTCAGTCGTTCACGAATATTGCGAAGCCCCACGTGCTTTCGCTCGTCAAGCAAAAGATCTGTGTCAAAGCCCACGCCGTCGTCCTCCACCAAAACACAGTAATGGGCTTCGGTCTCGTAGGACGTCACGCGGATCGTGCCTCCCTTCTGAAGCTTCATCAGTCCGTGCTTGATCGCGTTTTCGACGATCGGCTGAACGGTAAGGGCGGGAATGCGGAAATCCGCCGAATTCATTTCAAAGGAAAAGGTCATATCCGGGAAGCGAACGTTTTCAATACTGACGTAATGATGCACGTGATCCATTTCCTGCGACATCAGGATCGGCTTGGGGTTATCCAGCTCTCCGAAATTGCCCCTGAGATATTTGGCAAAGTCGTGCACAAGCTCGCCTGCTTTCTTTGGATCAAGATCGCAGAGCTGCTCGATGCTGCCAAGCGTATTGTAAATGAAATGCGGACGGATCTGGCTCATCATCGTGGAAATTCTGGTTTCGGCAAGCTCTGCATTCAGCACGATCTTTTCCATTTCCAATTCCTTTGCCTTGGTAGCCGCATTGATGTTGTTGGGGATAAATTTAAGCACCATGATCGCGGCAACGATAAACAGCGCGGCGAATACGTATTGAGAAGCAACGCCGCCCTTCCAAACGGCAAGATGCGTGCCGAGGACGTCGGCAACAAATGCGATCAGAGGCAACAGCGCCCCGATGTAGAGCCACCTCTCTCTTGTTTGGGCCGAGAAGAACTCCTTTACAAGACAAACGGACAATACGGCATTCGCAACGATCTGTACTCCGATCCACCATATCCAGGTGTCGTAAAAGAACACGTCACTTACGATCGGCACAAGGAAAAATACCGCATTTGCCACCGATAAAGCGATCACCGTGAGATTGCCGATCCTTCTCATTGATTTCAAAATATACGCTATGATCATAGAAAAGAATAGCATATAGAACATCATCGAGATGCCGAGCATCGTAGTATTTGAAACGATGGACTCGCTCCAGAAGGAAACGCCGTCTGCGCTGTATGCAAAGTATGCCCCCGCAAACAAAACGACAAGCCCGAAAAGCCAGATCAGCTTACTGCTTTTGATATGTATCAAGCTTGAAAAGAGTGCAATACCAAGGAAAACAATGGAGCCAAGTATTAATAGCATA